>JBILEM010000067.1:0-7062 GCA_044352085.1 Schleiferiaceae bacterium | reverse complement strand
GAGTTCCGTCCCAGGCCAAGTCGTCAATGAAAAACATTTGACGGCCGGAAAAAATGCTGTGTTTGTCCCGAGGCATCCCCGTATAGCCCAACAATTTGACCACTTTTCCTTGTTCTTTCCAATGCTCCGTAGCGGTTCGAACCCGGTCGAAGGCTTCTTCGGTTCGGGCATCAAAAACCACACCCACATATTTGGCTCGGTTCCACCCTACCCAAGGCAAAGTGGACTGAACTCTGTCCATATGCTGCTTTAGCCGGTAGTGCCAGTAGCGCGTTCTTAAGGCGACAATCCATTTCATTCTCCAATCATTTTCTTGAATTGGACTTCATCAATAACCTGAACACCAAGAGATTCCGCTTTGGCTTTTTTTGCCGGACCCATGCCATCGCCTGCCACCACAAAATCGACTTTGGAACTGACGGATCCGACAATCTGACCGCCGTGGGATTCGATGGTCGATTTGATACCATCGCGGGTGTAGTAGGTAAAAACTCCGGTGACCACAAAGCGCTTACCAACCAATTGCTCGGAGAGCGTATGGCTCCCGTCGATTTGCATATTTAGGCCATAGGCGCGCAGCCGGTTGCATTCGGCCCACATTTCCGGATCTCGAAAGAAAGCATGTACCGATGCTGCTATGGCCGGCCCCACTTCGCTGGCATCTTGCAAGGACTCCAAATCCGCATCCGCCAAGGCATCCAAACTTCCCCAGTTTCTCGCCATTTTTTTGGCCATAGTTTCTCCTACATGCCTGATTCCCAAGGCATACAACACCCGCTCAAAGGGAACAGACTTGCTGTTTTCCAATGCTTCCAAGGCGTTTTGGATGGACTTTTCTTTGAAATTGGGAAGCCTTTGCCAGTCCAATTCCGTCAGTGCATACAGATCGGATGGGCGTCGAATCATATCCAAGTCCAAAAGAGCTTGAATGGTTTCCGTGCCCAAACCGTCCAAATTCATGGCCTTCCTGCTGATGAAATGCACCACCCGGCCATGCCGTTGAGGCATGCAACCTTCTGCGTTGGGGCAGTAATGGTGGGCTTCTCCTTCTTGACGAACCAACGCAGTTCCGCATTCGGGGCACGCTGTAGGGAACAACACGGGACGTGCCCCGGGAGGGCGATCGGCCAGCGATACCCCGGTTATTTTTGGGATGATTTCACCCCCTTTCTCGACCCAAACGAGATCACCTAGGTGAAGGTCCAGCTGCCGCATGATGTCTTCATTGTGCAAACTGGCGCGCTTGACGACAGTTCCTGCAAGCAATACCGGCTCCAACTGGGCCACGGGGGTGATGGCCCCCGTTCTCCCGACTTGGTACACAACGGCATCCAAGCGGGTGGTTTTGGCTAAGGCTTTGTATTTGTATGCAATGGCCCAACGCGGCGCTTTGGCGGTGCTGCCCAATTTGCGCTGCTGGTCCATGGAATTCACCTTTACGACAGCACCGTCAATCCCAAAGGGCAGTTGCTCCCGATGGTTATCCCAGTGGGACAAAAATCGGTAAACCTCGTTCCGGTGGTCCGCAATTTTCAGGGTATTGAGGCCTTCTTGAGGAACCTTGAACCCCCATTCGGACAAGCGTTCAAATCCCTCGGCATGCGATTCTATTCCGGATCCGTTGACCAGCAAGTAAGGCATGAAGGCCAATCCGCGCTTTCCTACTTCGGCGGAGTCTTGGAGCTTTAAGCTGCCACTGGCGGCATTTCGGGGATTCATAAACGGTTCGGCATCCATTTCCCGGCGCTCTTGGTTGAGCGATTCAAAGGCCGAAAACGGCAGAAATACTTCGCCCCGCACTTCCAACTCCTCTGGAAAATCTCCTTGGAGGACCAGGGGAACCGTGGCAATGGTTCGCACGTTGGCTGTAATATCGTCGCCAGCAACACCGTCTCCCCGGGTAACCGCTTGGACCAATTGTCCCTTTTTGTAATGCAAACTCAAAGCGATCCCGTCGTACTTCAATTCGCACACATACACTACGGCTTCTGCGGGCAAGGAGGATTCTACCCGGTCAAAAAAGGCATCGAGCTCTTCCTGGGAATAGGTATTGGCCAGACTTTGCATCGGAACCTTGTGCGCGACGGAGGCAAACTTCTTGGTGACGGCACCCCCAACCCGCAAGGTCGGGCTGTTGGGATCTGACCATTCTGGATGGGCGCTCTCCAGGGTTTCCAATTCTTTCAAGAGGCGATCGAACTCTTCGTCGCTGATCGAAGGCTTGTCTTCGACGTAATACCGGTGGTTGTGGGCGTGCAATTCATCCCGCAAATGCCGTATGCGAAGGTAATTGGGGTCGGAATTGGCCGAAAGGGTCATGGGGTAAAGATACCGAGCCATTGGGCGCTAACAAAGCGCGGGCGGTCAAAAATATCCGTTTGTACAGCCACCGAAGCCCACCCGGGTCCAACAAACAAAGACCGGACCTCTTCGGCTTTTTGGGTATGGCATTCCAAGGTGATCCATCCCTGAGGCTTCAGCAAAAACGCCCCCCAAGCAATCAATGACCGGTAAAATACCAGAGGGTTGTCGACCGGAACAAACAGGGCTTCCGACGGTTCGTGGTCCCGCACATGCAGAGCCAGGGTGGACGACTCGTTCTGCGGTATGTACGGTGGATTGGACATAAGCAGGTCAAACGAAGCGGGTCTTGCCGGAGGATCGGTTAAAGCATCCCAGCACAGGACTTCCGCGTTCTTGTACGGTTCCGCATTTTTGTGCAGCCACAGAAGGGCTTCCGAAGACCACTCAACGGCTGTTATGGCTGCATCTGGACGGGCTTGAGCAACCGCCAAACCCATGCATCCGGACCCGGAACACACGTCCATAACCCGCGCATTCCGCGGCAGTTTCAGCGTCCATTCCATTACCCAGGCCTCCGTTTCTGGACGGGGAATCAAGACCCCCGGCCCGATGCACAGCGTCACATTCGCAAAGTGGCTTACTTCTGTAACATATTGAATAGGGACTCCTTGCGCTAATCTAATTGCATCTTCACGCAAACGTTTTTCCCGGTCTTGCGCCATCGGCTCCCGTTCGTCCAGCATCCACTGGGCGCGGGTGCACGCCAGGCGGTCCATCAACCAAATGTGCCAGAGGGCACGGGCCTCCCGCTCGGAATGACCACCTTTCTGTGCCGACTGCAAAAACAAACGATGGCCCTCTAACCCTGTCATGCGCATTATCTTTGGGAAATGGATTCACTCCGAGCTGCTGACCGCAAAGGTATGCTTCGTGCTGCGGAGTTAGCCATGCGTGCTTTGGGGCACACCACTCCAAATCCAGTGGTAGGCTGTTGCCTGATCTACCGTCCCGGAACACCCGACGAACGGCTCTTGTCTGAGGGCTTTCATGCCCGCGCCGGGCTGCCGCACGCCGAAGCGGTCGCATTGGCAAATCTTCCCGCCGAATTTCGCCCGCTGTTGGCCGAAACGACTGCCTACGTTACGTTGGAACCGTGTGCGCATTTCGGAAAAACACCCCCATGCGCCCACGCTTTGGTACAGGCCGGAATCCAGCGTGTGGTCTACGGCACTCTGGATCCCGATCCCCGCGTTGCGGGAAAAGGGGTCGAGATCTTGGTACAACACGGCGTGCTTGTGGAAGCGGCCTCGCCAGAAATCCAATCCCACTGCCGCTGGATCAACCGACGGTTTTTGGTTTCTATAGAACAGAACAGGCCGTACATCGTACTGAAATGGGCCCAAACCCCGGAGGGCGGCATGGACGGATTCCGCACACCGGAACACCCCGGCCCCTATGCGGTTTCCTCGCCGGAGGCCCAATCGGTGGTGCACCAATGGCGCTCCGAAGAGGATGCAATCGCCGTCGGAGCTAGGACCTGGGACCTGGATCGACCGCAGCTGAATGCCCGTTTGGTGGGTTCCAAAAATCCCCTTCGCGTGGTCGTAGGCACCCCCCATACCGAAGTGCCTACCGACGTCCTCAGTGTTTCCAGTCCGAAGGAAATGCTTCAAGCCCTTCAAAGCCGTGGAATTCGCTCGGTTCTCGTTGAAGGAGGCCCGTCGCTTTTGCGCTCGTTTTTGGAACAGAATTTGTGGGACGAAGTGCGAATCCTGATCCAAGAACGCCCCTGGACTCCTGCTGTTTATGCCCCCCATGTGACCGATGACGCGCTTTTAATGGACGCCGAAATCCAAAGAAGTCTCAATTTTCCGCGTACCATGGGTCAAACCAAATGCAGCATTTACCTGAATCCCAAAACCGCACCCCCCTTTTTGACGCCCTCCACATGAAAAAAGGCACACTGCTCATTCTATTGATTTTCAGCTCATTCGGGATTTATTCTCAGAACTTGTTTTACCCTGCAGGTCCGCTTCAAGCCCGCAGCAACGAAGCCGTTGTACAGTGGCTTCAAGAGCGCCTTCCCCTTCCCATGGGCTGGTCCTACCGCTTGGAACACACGTCCACCACCCCCACGGCTCACTACCGACTCTTTGGAATATACAACCAGGGGGTTCCTGCCGTTGGTCTGCAAGCCAATGTTTGCACCCAGCGCGACGGCCGGGTCGTTTCCGCAGCCATGCCGTGGCGCAACCGAGCAGAATTGTTGCCCACCGAAGCGAAGATTTTCACCCCTTCGGCATCCACCGGTGAGGCCGTTTACTACTTCGACGAAAGCCAGCAATCCTGGTCACCCGCCTACAGAACCCGCGAACGGCTTACAACACCCGACCACCGCTGGTGGGAACGGTTTCATCACTCGGAAAGCGGCGTTCTACTGTCTGAGCAAGATTTGCTGGTTCACTTTGCCCAGGACGCCGATACATCCGTATCTGGCCTCGTGTTTAACCCCGACCCCCTCACCCAGGCCGGTGTGGCCTACGGAGGCATTTATACGGATCTCAACGACGGAAACGGTGCGGTACTAAACCCCCTCCGAGTCAACAAATCTTTCCGTGCATCCTTCAGCGGCGGTGTTTTTAGCTTGTCCTCCCCGGCCGTTGTCATTCAAGACTTTGATCCGCCAACCGTCGCTCCTGCGGTCTCTTCCACTCCTCAATTTTCTTTTTCCCGAACCGACGATGGATTTGAAGACGTCAATGCTTTTTACCACATCCAGACCCTAAAAAACCATACCACCGCCTTGGGATTTTCAGCTGTGCCTTATGCCATACCGGTAGATCCACACGCCATCAACGGACAAGACAACAGTTTTTTTGATTACGGAACCACTCCCCCACGCCTGTATTTCGGTGAGGGAGGGGTCGACGATGCCGAGGATGCCGATGTGGTGGTCCACGAATACGGGCATGCCATTTCGCAAGCCATTGTTCCCAACACCAATTTTGGGGACGAACGCCGCGCGCTGGACGAAGCCTTTGGGGATTATTGGGCCGTCAGCTATTCCCGCCACCTCAATGCCTTCGGGTGGCAAAAGGTATTTGGCTGGGATGGACACAACGAATTTTGGAGCGGACGGTCTGCCGTAAACACAACCCAGAAACTGTATCCTGGCCTCACATTTAACAATATTTATGCCCACACGCAGGTTTGGGTTGACGCTCTGATGCGCAGTTGGCCCCATGTAGGGCGGGACGAAATGGACGCATTGGTTCTCGAAGCTGCGCACCAATGGACTTCGGGGATGACTTTCCGCGGGGCCGCTGAATTGGTGCTGCAAGCAGACACCTTGCGCAACAACGGGACGCATGCGGCACGGCTGCACCGCGACTTCGGCACGTGGCTTATTCTTCAGCCCAAAGCAGGAATGAACGATTCACCCGCGCTCCCCAGCCCCGTATGGGCTACCCAAACCGGCATGGGGGTTTCCGAGGACGCTACTGTTACCTGGTTTGATGCGGTTGGACGTGTGGTCTTAACGAAACGATTGGCTCAAGGCAACTACGACGGCCCCTCATTGGGTGTCCTTCCGGCCGGAGTATATAGCGTTCACTGGATAACCGACCACGTCTCCGGGCATTTCACCTGGATGAACCGACCGTAATTCCAGCGAAAAACCCGTATTAATCGGCGGAAAAATGGGGCTCCATGGCTTCGCGAACGGCGTCGGGCACACCCGTGGGTTTTCCCGTTTGGGTGTTTACGAAGACCAACTCGACGGTAGCCAACGTGCGCAACTCGCCATCGGGTCCTAAAATCTCGTGGTGAAACTCCAAACGGCTACTGGGCATTTTATCAACTCGGGTCACAACGGTTAGCAAATCGTCGTATTTGGCGGGACGGATGTATTTGATACGAAGGTTCAAAACGGGCAACATGGTTCCGGCATCTTCCATCTCTTTGTAACTCAATCCCAGTGCCCGCAACCACTCCACACGGCCTACCTCCAAGTAGGTGGGGTAATTCCCGTAGTACACATATCCCATTCGGTCGGTCTCCGCGTAGCGTACGCGAATTTTCGTACTGTTCGAAATCATTAGAACGTTGATATTTAAATACTTATATACTTTTCACTGGGCTCACGGAGGGCCGTCAAACTTTTCCTTTACATAAAAAATAACCTAAAATCAAGGGGCTAAACATTTTTTTAATGAGGAATTTATTGACAGCTTTGTGAACTCAAACAGACCCCCTGACCCTGGCACCGTGCCAACCCGTCGAAGGTCCAAATTTAATACCTGATCACCCCCTATGGAACGGAGCGCTGAAGCCGTTTGGAAGAATTGTTTGTCCTTTATACAGGACAACATCACCGCACAAGCATTTACCACGTGGTTTCTTCCAATCAAAGCGCTCAAGCTTCAGGGAAAAGTGATAACGGTTCAAGTGCCTTCCAAATTTACCTACGAGTGGCTGGAAGCCCACTACATCAAACTTCTAAAATCTGCGATTACCAAAGAATTGGGCGAAGATGCCAAGTTGGTGTATTCCATTATTATGGAGAACACCTACGGAAACAGCGAACCCCAGTCGTTGAAGATTCCTTCTACCAACCGTCCCCCCATTCAAAATCCGCAGGTATCCATGCCGGTGGAAATTGGCGGAGTCGAGGGAATTCGGAATCCGTTTGTGATCCCGGGACTGAAAAAGGTCCATGTGGAGAGCCAGCTGAATCCCAACTACACGTTTGACAATTAC
>JBILEM010000066.1:0-7267 GCA_044352085.1 Schleiferiaceae bacterium | reverse complement strand
CCACCCGCTGGGCGTCCAATTTGTCGAAAACGTCGTCCAACAGCAACAAGGGCTTCCTGCCCAATGCAGCGGTCAGCCGGGCAAACTGGGCCAATTTAACCGCAACGAGGTAGCTTTTTTGCTGGCCTTGGGAGCCGACTTTTTTAAGGGGACGACCATTAAGCGTGAAAACAAGGTCGTCCTTGTGCAAGCCGACGCTGGTGTATTGCAGCACCCGGTCTTTTGCACGTGCTTGCTGCAACAAGGTTTCCATGGGGGACTCGTTGAGGTCGGATTCGTACTGCCAGTCCACCTCTTCTTGTCCGCCCGACAACAAGGCGTAGAACCGCTTGAGTTCGGGGGCAAAGGAAGCAGCAAATGCCTTCCGGGCGGCGTACAACCCAGGGGCCAAAGCCGCCATTTGGAGATCATAGACCGCGAGTTGGTCCTCCGAAAAAACACGATTTGCGGCAAAATACTTCAACAAGGCGTTCCGCTGCTGAACCGTGCGCTGGTACTGCATCCAATTTTCCAGGTACGTGCGGTCGGCCTGAGCGACCATCCCGTCCAAGAACTTCCGGCGCAACGCACTGCCCTCGGAAAGCAAGTCCCGGTCGGCCGGAGATATAATCACCACCGGAAACCGGCCGATGTGGTCCGACAGCCGGGAATATTCCGAGTCGTCGACTTTGAAGGTCTTTTTTTGACCGGGTTGGACGGCGCAATGCACCTTCAAAGGCCCTTCTCCCTCTTCAAAACGGCCCCGCAGCGCAAAGTAGGATTCTCCATGCCGAACATGGTCGGCATCGCTGGTATGGAAGTAGCTTTTGGTGGTGCAGAGGTAGTAGATGGCGTCCAGTACATTGGTTTTTCCCGCTCCATTTTGGCCCACAAAGGCATTGAGACCGGGTGAAAAGGCCAGTTCCAATTCGGAATGGTTCTTGAAATTCACCAAGTGGAGATTCAGCAATACCGTGTCGCGCATTGTGCAAAAGTCGTAACTTTGCGGCCACTGAAGAAATAGCCCCATGGCAAACAACGAATTTGATATCATCAACGAGCCCGTTAAGGCCGTAGAAATTGGCTACAACCGCGTAGAGTCTTTTGTTGAGAAGAACAAAAAGAACTTGCTGATTGGCGGTGGCGTATTGGTAGGCGCAGTGGTTTTGACCCTGGGCTACCAAGAGTTCATCCAGAAACCCCTGGAGGTGGAGGCCCAAGAAGCCCTGTACAAGGCACAAAACTTGTTTGCCGGTGATTCGGTCAAAGCGGCTTTGAATGGAAATGCCGAAGTCATTGGATTCTTGGACATTGCCGACGAATACGGCTGGACCAAGGCCGGGAACCTGGCCCAGTACTACGCCGGTTTGTGCTATCTGGATCTGGGACAACCCCAAGAGGCCATTGAAGCGTTGGAGTCCTTTTCCAGCAGCGACGGTTTGCTGGAGGCCAACAAGTGGGGCAGCATCGCCGACGCCTTTATGGACTTGAAACAGCCCGGAGAGGCCTTGGATTACTACGTGAAGGCGGCCAATATCGCTGACAACGACCTCCAAACGCCGTTTTTCCTAAAGAAAGCAGCCTTGACCGCAGAAATGCAGGAAGATTTTGACGCTGCACTGAAGTACTACGAGCGCATCAAGGCCGACTACAGCCAGTCTGCAGAAGGCTTCGAAGCCGCACGCGACATCGCCTACTGCAAGGCGAAACTCGGCCAAGAATAAGATGGCTACAGCCGAACAGCCGTTTTCATCGGTTGACTTGGCGGGTGTTCCATCGGCCAAAGGGTTGCGTTTTGCTTTGGTAGTGAGTGAATGGAACGCCGACATCACCGGCGCGCTGTACCAAGGTGCACAGCAAACCCTGATGCAACTCGGAGCAGCGGAGCAAGACGTCATTCGGTACGATGTACCCGGGGCATTCGAGCTGATTTACGCCTCCCGAACCCTGCTTCATCAATCGGATTTTTTTGACGCCATTGTGGCCATCGGCAGTATCATCGAAGGCGAAACGGCCCACTTTGATTATGTGTGCCAAGGCGTTACAGCCGGGATTGCCCAGTTGAACACCCTGGGAAAGGCCCCCGTTATTTTTTGCGTTTTGACAGACCGAAACCGCCAACAAAGCTTAGACCGGGCAGGTGGCAAGTACGGCAACAAGGGCGTAGAAGCAGCCGTAGCTGCCGTTAAGATGGCACATTTTTAAGAGGCGCTTCTTCCTCTTCCGCGGCCTAATACTGCCGGCCGCGCCTTATATTTGGGAACCAAACCTTTTTTATGGACCCCGTAGCACTTGAGCGCGCCCACCGTTGGTTGCGAAGCGAATTAGACCCTGCAGACCGCCTCGAAATTGAACGCTTGATTGCGGAGGATCCCCAGGCACTGGAAGAGGCCTTTTACCGCGAACTGGAGTTTGGAACCGGTGGACTCCGTGGGATCATGCGGCTGGGTTCCAACGGCATCAACCGGTATACGTTGGGGCAAGCGACCCAAGGATTGGCCAGCCACCTTGCTGCGAACTTCCCCGGCCCCCATCGGGTAGCCATCGCCTACGATTCCCGCAACAACAGCGCCACGTTGGCGCATTCGGTGGCCGAAGTATTGGCCGCCAACGGCGTGGAAGTGCATTTGGCCGAGGCCCTTCGGCCTACCCCCTGGTTGAGCTATGCCGTGCGCCAACTGAAGGCCCATGCAGGCATTGTTTTAACCGCCTCCCACAATCCCAAGGCCTACAACGGATACAAAGTGTACGGTTCCGACGGCGGGCAGTTGGTCCCCCCCCACGACGGTGCGCTCCTGGAAAAGGTTCGGCAAACCCCGTTGGAAGCCGTCCGCTGGTCGGGTGGCACCGGATGCATTGTCCCCGTGGGAGAAGAAATGGACCGCGCCTATTTGGCCGAGTTGGGCCAACTTCGGTGGTCGGACGCCGGCAAGCGCGATTTGAAAGTGGTTTTTACGGCACTGCACGGCACCTCCATCACGCTCGTCCCAAAAGCACTGGAGAACAGTGGATTTAAGCACATTGAACTCGTCGAGTCCCAGTCGGTTCCCGACGGAAATTTTCCAACGGTTCACTCGCCCAACCCCGAAGAGCCGGCTGCACTGGCCCTGGCCGTTGAACAAGCAAAAGCCAGCCAGGCTGATTTGGTGATTGGGTGCGACCCCGACACGGACCGCGTGGGCTTGGCGGTGCCCAATTTGGAAGGAGCATGGACGTTGTTGAATGGAAACGAAACGGCAGCGGTCTTGGTGGATTATGTACTCGGTCGAATGCACGAAGCCGGCACCCTGCCCGAAAACCCCTTTATCGCACGGACCATTGTGACCACGCCCCTGCTTGACGCCATTGCCGCGCAGTACGGCGTTGCAGTGGAGGTCTGCCTCACCGGCTTCAAGTGGATTGCAGAACTTATTGAACGAAATGCAGGGAAAAGAAAATTCGTCGTCGGGGGGGAAGAAAGCTACGGCTACCTGATTGGGGATTTTGTGCGGGACAAAGACGCCGTTGCCGCATCCGTGGTCCTGGCCGAAGCGGCTGCATGGAACAAGGCCCAAGGGCGAAGTTTTTATGCCCACCTCCAACACCTCTATGCCCAGCACGGGGTTTACCGCGAAAAATTAATCTCCATTACTCGGGAAGGCCGATCGGGAGCAGCAGCCATTGCGGCCACCATGCACCAATTCCGGACCCAACCGTGGCGGAGCATCGGCGGCATTTCGGTAGATGCGTTGTCGGACTACCAAGCCCAAACGCGCACTTCTTACTCCCAGGATACGGTTGATCGGTTGGACCTTCCGGTTTCCGACGTACTGCAATGGCACTTGTCCAACGGCGACGTGATTACCGCTCGCCCGTCCGGTACCGAACCCAAGATCAAATACTACTTTTGCGCGGTAGGCGATGGCGGAGAAGAACGTCTGGCGGCCTACACCGCTCAATTTGAATCGCTATGAAAAACGGAATTTGGGTTCGTGCCCTGGTATGTGGGGCAATTGCCTGGACGTGTTTTGAACCGGCCACCGCACAAGATGCCTTCCGGTACCGGGGAGCCTTGACCCTGAACGACAGCATTTCCCTGCCCTTTCACTGGACTTGGAGCCAAGCGGAAGGGGCGTCTGCCGTATTGTTCAATGCCGACGAGCGCATCCAAATGCATGCGGAAGAACCCCGCGGAGACTCGTTGGTCTTTTCGTTCCCCGTTTTTAACAATGCCTTCCACTTGGTGATGGAAGACAACGGCTCTACCCTGCGGGGATTTTGGGTGCGGTACGACGCGGGGAACCAGCGGTACCCGTTGGTATTAACCCGCGACGACGGGGAACGGTTCCCCGGGACCCACACCGAAGGGTACCCCGCTGTGATTCGACCCCGTTACAAATTGACCTTGGAAGCCGACCAAACTGCGCCCACCCCTGCCGTTTGGGAACTCGACCGCGTCAGCGTAAATGGCTTTTACGGCAGCATACTGACCGAATCGGGCGACTACCGGTTTCTTCAAGGGAACGTAATCGGCAATCGGCTGTGGATGAGCACTTTTGACGGTATTCATGCCTATGTTTTTCGCGCTACGGTGTCCAAAGACGGCACGTTGAAAGGCCACCATTTTAGTGGAAAAAAATACGCCGCCCCCTTTGCAGCAGCACCCAGCGAAGATTTTCAACTCCGGGATCCGGATCAAATTGCCCGAATGAAGCCGGGTTCACGCTTGGATGCCGTCTTGCCGGAATGGCAAACCGGAGCAGCTACCTCCCTAGCAGAATTGACCCGAGGCAAAGTAGCCGTGGTGCAAGTCTTTGGATCTTGGTGCCCCAACTGCATGGACGAAACCCGCATGTTTACCGAGTTTCATGAAAAATTAGCTTCCAAAGGCGTAGTTTTTGTTGCCGTCGCTTTTGAACGATCTGAGCACTTGACGGAGGCCCGTATCCCGTTGGCCAAATGCGTACGGGACCTTTCCATTCCCTACCCCGTTTTGTTTGGCGGAAAAATAGGGGCCGTGCCCCAGATTTTTCCTGGCTTGGAAAATTTTGGAGGCTACCCCACCGCTTTGTTTGTGGATAAAAAAGGTAACGTGCGCACCGTTTCCACCGGTTTTTACGGACCGGGGACCCGAAAATACATGGAACACCGCGACCGCCAATGGGCCCTGCTCGCCAAATTGCTAGCCGAATGAGCGGCTGGAAACCCAAGGCTCCCAAAAACCTGTCCCCTGTGGCAGCGGTTTTTCGGGAGCTCAAACAGCGCCCTCCGCGGGACCTGGATCCCGTAATTCACCGGTTGCACCAGGAGGCCTTTCGCAAAATCGACTGCATGGACTGTGCCCAGTGCTGCAAAACCACGGGCCCCCTTTGGATAGACAAGGACGTCGAGCGGGTTGCCAAGAAAATGCGCATGAAGGCGTCGTCGTTTATGGAAACGTACTTGCGGGTAGACGACGACGGAGACACCGTCCTCCAACAACTGCCCTGCCCTTTTCTGGCAGACGACAACGCTTGCACCATCTACGACGACCGCCCCAAGGCCTGCCGCGAATTTCCCCACACCGACCGTCCCAAGCAGGCCCAAATTTTGCCGCTCACGGAGAAGAATGCAGCCTTTTGCCCCGCCGTGGCCCACATTGCCGAAAAATTGGCCGCCGTCTACCCGTCCAAAGTCAAAGGACACGAGGGAAGGTAAGCGATCGATAAATCACATCGGCCGATGGGTAAAATCTATTGACTTCCAGAGACAGCCGGGCCTTTTGTAGCCGATATTAGCGGCTATGAAAAACTTCTTCGTCGGACTTTTTGTGGCCATCAGCCTAGTCGTTAGTGCTCAACGGGTTCATTTCCAATCTGGTACCTATGTTTTACCCACCAACAAGGAAGATCTATCGCGTCCTTTGGCCGACGAAATGGCGGCAGGAACGTTCTACCGCGTTGTGGTCGCTGAACGGATTTGGTCGGATTCGGAAAAAGTCCAATGGACGAATGCCGGTTGGATCTTGGAAGGGTATCTGCCAGACCGGGCCTACCTGCTCCGGGGAACGCCGGGCAAAGTACGGGTTCCAGCAGGTGGCAACTTCTTAACCTGGAGCCGATTGGAAGCAGAAATGAAACTTTCCAATGTACTTTCCTCCGGTCAGGTTCCCGACCACGCGCAGGCCAAAGACCGCTGGGAAGTATTATTTTTAATGGCCAATACCGGGGCAGCTCAGCAATTTGAAAAAATATTGGCCGCGTCCGATGCGGCAACCCCCGTGCGTTTGGAGTCCGACGACGCCAACGTGGTTCGTGCTACCGTGGTGCCTCAGGCCTTGCGTGCTTTGGCCGCTTATCCAGGTGTCCAGTTTGTGCAACAGAAAGAAGCCCCTGCAGAACCCGAGAACAATGTAGGCCGAAAAAATCACCGAACCAATGCGGTTCAGGCACCGTATTCCGGAGGACGGGCCTACGACGGAACCGGGATTGTAGTGGGACTTGGCGACGACGGCGACATTGGTCCCCACGTCGATTACACCGGCCGCATCTTGGCCAACTATTCCAATGCCTCGCAGGGCAACCACGGGGACCACGTGGGCGGTACCATTTTGGGAGGAGGAAACAAAGACCCGAGGGGCCGCGGCAATGCGCCCGGCGCGGATTTGGTCTATTACAGCTACCCAGGCAACTTGTCCCAAGTGGACAACCACTACGCGCTCCACACGGTGCGAATCACCAATTCGTCGTATTCCGACGGGTGCAACACGGGGTATACGATGAACACCCGGAACATGGACCAAGACATCCGCCAGAACAAGCAATTGATGCACGTTTTTTCGGCCGGAAACAACGGGACAGCCAACTGCAACTACGGTGCCGGAGCCGGTTGGGGCAATATTACGGGAGGACACAAACAAGGTAAAAACGTCATTGCGGTAGCGAATCTGGACGGCAACGACGCCATTGCGGGCAGCAGCAGCCGGGGACCTGCCCGGGACGGCCGCATCAAGCCGGATGTAGCCGCTTTGGGTACCAATGTATTCTCCACCATTGAAAACCACAGCTACGCCTCGTACACCGGCACATCCATGGCTTGCCCCGGCACCGCTGGAACCCTCGCCACCTTGTACCACGCCTACCGGTCTACCCATGCCAACGCCTACCCCGACGGCGGACTCATGAAAGCCATTATGATGAATTCGGCGGACGACTTGGGCAACGCCGGACCGGACTTCCTCTTTGGATACGGCCGAATAAACGCCCTGCGCGCGGTTCGTACCATTGAGCAAAATCGATTTGCTGTGGATTCGGTGGCTGCTGGCCAAACG
>JBILEM010000065.1:0-7327 GCA_044352085.1 Schleiferiaceae bacterium | reverse complement strand
TTGCGGTGGAGGGTCTCGGTCAGGCCTAAAAAACGAACGGTTGCCATAGCAGTTTTAATTTTCGTCAAAATTAGACGAAAAAACCGACCCAGATCCTTGAAAAATTAAATTTTATCAACATACCCCCCTCTCAAGACAGGGGGTCTAGGTAAATTATTGCCTTTTTACCGAATCGACCGCCTGATCAATGGCCTCTTTGGTCTCTTGGATGGTATTCTTCAAATCGGACTCCTCCATTTGACGCTCTGCGACGTCGGCTATTTCGCGCTTGATCTCGTTGGAAGCGTTTCGAACGGTTTTGATGGCCTTGGCCAAACCGCGCGCTACCTCCGGGATCCGCTTGGGTCCTAAAACAAACAAGGCAACCAGCAAGACCACCGTGAGTTCGCCGCCGCTAATAAACAAGAATCCCATGGGGCAAAAATACAACAGGGCCGCCCAACGGGCGGCCCTGTTTCAAATCGCTAAAAGAAATCGGTTATGCCTCAGGAGATTCGTCGCCCAATTGCTTTGCCGTGTCTGCCAAAATTGGCGTTGCAACGAACAAAGAGGAGTACGTACCTACCAAAATACCCACCAAAATGGCGAAGACAAATCCACGGATAACTTCCCCACCGAAGAAGAAAATCACGATCAATACCACCAACGTCGTCATGGACGTATTGAATGTCCGGCCCAAGGTCTGGTTCAAGGCATTGTCCAACAGCTGGGACTTGGTCCATTTTGCGTGGTTTTTCTCTCCAAAGAACTCGCGAATGCGGTCATAAACAACCACCGTATCGTTCAAGGAATAACCGATCACCGTCAAAATGGCCGCAACAAACGCTTGGTCTACTTCCAAGGAGAATGGCAAAATGCCATTGAACACGGAGAATACACCCATCACCACAATAGCGTCGTGCATAACCGCAACAACTGCACCCATGGAATACTGCCATTTGTTGAAGCGAACCAACAGGTAGATGAAGATGCCCAAGAGCGAGAAAAGAACCGCCCAAATCGCCGTCTTCTGAATATCGTCAGCCACGGTTGGACCTACTTGACGAGACGCTACCAATCCAAGAGGATTCTCTTCAATGGAAAGGAACTCCGATTTGCTGATCGATTTGGCGTAAAACCCTTTCACACCGTCGTACAAAGCAGTATGCAACTCTTCCTCTACATCTGCGCCAACTTCATCGATGCGGAAATTAGAGGTGATTACAACTTGGTCCGAAGTTCCCAGCGTTTTAACAACGGGAGCGGTCGCATTGGGTACTTGAGCGCGGTACACTTCCAAAAGCGATGCACTCACTTCTTCCACTTGGACGGGTTGGTCAAAGCGGACCTGGTAGGTACGCCCCCCGGAGAAGTCGACACCCAACTGCAATCCCTTGGTCGCCAAGGAAACTAAACTACCTATGACCAAGATGGCCGAAAAAGCATACGCAATCTTGCGGACCTTCATAAAGCCAAATTGGCTGTTAATAAAGAGGCCCTTGAAAAACGTGTTGGTGAATGTCACCTGGGACTTGCGGCTCAGTTTCCAGTCGATGTACAAGCGCGAAACAAAAATGGCCGTAAACAAGGACGACAAGATTCCAATAATCAAGGTGGTGGCGAAACCGCGGATCGGACCTGTTCCAAACAAGTACAAAATCACGGCGGTTAACAGCGTGGTCAAATTCGAGTCCAAAATGGCCCCGTAGGAATGCTTGTACCCGTCGTTAACTGCTGTTTCCAAAGGCTTGCCTCCGGCCAACTCCTCTCGGATTCGCTCGTAAATCAATACGTTCGCATCCACGGCCATACCAATGGTCAACACAATACCGGCCATACCGGGCAGGGTCAAAACAGCGCCAATGGCGTCCAAAATACCGAAGATGAAGAACATGTTCACCACCAACGACAAATTGGCCGCCCAGCCTGCGCCGGCGTAGTAGAACAACATGTACAGGAACACAACGCCCATGGCGTAAGCAAACGACCACAAGCTGGCTTGGATCGCCTCTTTGCCCAAGCTTGGACCTACCACGTCGGATTGAATGATGCGAGCAGGTACCGGCAATTTACCGGCGCGAAGAACATTGGCCAAGTCGGTCGCTTCCTCCAATGCAAAACCGCCTTCAATTTGGGTACGTCCACCGGCGATCTCGCCCATCACGCGGGGGTAGCTGTATACCAATCCGTCCAATACCACGGCAACGTGGCCCTTTGGCGTTTTGGCCGCTTCTTCTCCGGTAATGCGTTTCCACAACTGGGCTCCTTGGCCGTTCATGGACATGCTCACAACGGGGTTGTTTCCGTTGTCAAATTCCTGGCGGGCATCGACGATCACTTCGCCGTCGAGTTCGGGCTGGTTGTCGCGGTTGCCACGCAAGGCAATCAACATGGTGACATCGGTTTCTTTTTCGGGACGGGTCCAAGCAAAACGAACATACCGCTTGTCACCGGGAATCATCGCCAAAACAGCTTCATTACGCAAATAACCGTTGATTTTGGCCGTGTCTTTCGTCGCGGCATATCCAATGATTGGACCTTCGCCAATGGCTCCGGTTTGGGGATTTACGTTGAGGGCCATGGCCTTCAACAGGGGACCGAAGTCTTTGTTTGCTGTATCGGCAGCTGCTGCCTTTGGCTTGTTTGCGGTATCTGCGCCTTTGGCCGTCTTTCCTCCTTCGGCGTCTGGAATGGACGCTACATCCAATGCGCTGGGGACCGCTTCAGCGGCTTTGGCAGCAGGGCTGCTTTCTTTAATAACCGCCTTCAGCTTGTCGTTGGCATCAACCATAAACTGCATCCAGTCGGCTCCTTGGTACGTGCGCCAGAATTCCAGGCGCGCGGTTCCTTGCAACAAGCGTTGAACCCGTGCGGGGTCCTTTACGCCAGGTAGTTCAACCAGAATCCGGCCTGAGTTTTCCAATTTTTGAATATTGGGCTGGACCACGCCGAATTGGTCAATACGCGCTTTCAATACCGTATACACGTTCGAGATAGCAGCATTTACGTCGCCCCGAACCGTATTCTTAATGTCGTCGTCGGAGGCATCGGAGCCGGCCCGATCGGCCATGTCCTTGGTTCCGAACAAACCAATGTCGTTCAATTTCCGTGTACCCCGAACCGCGTCCATTTCCTGAAAGAACAAGTCCAAATACGCTCCTTGGGCATCGGCCATCCGAGCGTCGGTTTTGGCCAATGCATCCAAAAACATAGGATCCTTGGAATTACCGGAAAGTCCAACAAGCACGTCGCGTACAGAAACTTCCAAAATAACGTTCATTCCACCACGCAAATCCAAGCCCAGGTTCATTTCCCGGCCTTTTACCTCTTTGTAGGTGAATTCTGCGATGCCCAAATTGTACACCGGAAAAGAGGCAATGGAGTCCAAATACGCTTTTTCCTGAATGGGGTTGCCTTGAGCAAATTCCTTGGCTTGGCTCTCAACACGTTGAGCCACAAAGGTGAAGGAGAGCTCGTAAAGACATGCCACGGCGAAGGCGATGGCAAATAGGCGAATAACCGCTTTGTTCTGCATGGGGTGCACTTTTGGAATAAGGTGGCAAATATAGTTTATTGTATCTTTATACGGATGCTACTTAATTACCGAATCGCACTCCTTTTTGGTCTTTTTTTAACAACCGCAACCGCTGTTGCCCAACCTCTTGCCTCCTTTTCCCCGTGGAGATCGCCCCGGGTGGGGACTGCCAGCGCAGACTCCCTTCCCTTGGGATTTGCGGGCGGATGGAACTCGGTGCAATTTGGACGGATTGATTTTGACAACGACGGCAAGGTCGATTTGATTGGCTACGACCGCGACGGTTACCGGTGGATTCCTTTGCAACGGAGAGCCAACGACTACACCTACCGAGGAGATTGGGTTTCCTACTTTCCAGCTGTGCGGGAGTGGATGGTGTTAGCAGACTACAACTGCGACGGGGTAGCGGATCTTTTTTGCGCTTCCAATCCTGGGATTGGGGTATACCAGGGAGTCCGGGACAGCGGAATCGTGCGTTTTCAGTGGGCCCTGTCGGGTCCCTTTATTCTCAGCAATTACGGAAACAGCTCCTCCAATCTCTACGTTTCCACAGCGGACCGCCCCGCTATTGAGGACATGGACAACGATGGAGATTTGGATATTTTCACCTTTGGACTTGCCGGCGTGGGCATCGAGTGGCACAAAAATACAGCTCCTTGCGGTTTGCAATTTGTCCTGGAAACGGACTGTTGGGGAGATGTCCTCGAATCCAAGCCCCTCAGCAATGCTCTGGCTATTGATGCCTGTACCGGCAGTTGGGCATTTCCCGAGCAGACCCTGCACTCCGGAAGTGCCTTGGCCCTGGTGGACCTCGATGGAAATGGACGCAAAGATGTTTTGCTCGGCGACATGAGCTATTCCAGCGCGGTGGCCGGTTACAACGTGGGTACGTTGGCCTTGGCCAACATTGAATCGCAAGACACCACCTGGCCCAGCAACCACACACCGGTCAACCTCACCTTCCCCTGCCCCAGTGTGGTGGATGCCAACAACGACGGCACCTTGGATGTGGTGGTCAGTACCAATATGATTTCGGGACCTTCCAAAAAGTCCACTTGGCTGTACACCAACACGGGGACGGCACAGGCACCGGTCTGGAACTTGCAAGATTCCGCTTTTTTGCAGGGGCAGCAGCTGGACTTCGGACGGCACGCCGCGCCCTTGTGGGTAGACTGGAACACCGACGGACAATTGGACTTGGTGGTAGGGACCACCGGAAGCCTGGTGTTTTACCGAAATGCAGGTACCGTGGCCCAGCCTTGGTGGCGTCCTGACCTCCCCGTAACGGTAGCAGCCACCGTGCGGACCGCATGGGGATCAGGAGATCTGGTCCCAGCTGCCGGGGACCTCGACGGGGACGGCGACCCCGATTTGGTGGTGGGGAAATCCGATGGAACTTTGGTTTATTGCCCGAATACCGGTGGATTTTTCGCCCCGGAATTCCTCCAGCCCACCCCCAACTGGTTGGGAATTGACGTCGGAATGGATGCCGCGCCCGAACTCTTCGACGTGGATCAAGACGGCGATCTGGATCTGTGGATTGGGAATTTTGAAGGGCAGGTCACTTGGGTGGAAAACACGGGGACGCCCACGGCTCCAGCCTGGGCTCCTGCTGTTTCCTCGTGGGGCGGTATCAGCGCAGACCTCTCCGGGACCTTTGCTGGCAAGGCGGTGCCGCGCGGATTTTTGGATGCCTCGGGGATTCCCCACTTGGTTTTGGGTACCGCGGATTCGGGTGTGGTTGCCTATACGGAATTTGCCCATGTTTTGAATCAGCCCGGTTCTGTGACCTTGCAAGCCGGATCCGGAACCCAGTCGGGCACAGGGTTTTTACAGACTCCGTTCGGCGGAACGCGGCGCGCAGGCCGTCACCAGTACCTTGTCAAAAAAAGCGAACTGGGCAGCGGGCGGTACCGCTTCACCCATTTGGGATTTGAAATTCTGCCCGGCACCATGCAGTACCTCAGCCAAGGCTTCAGCATCCGGATGAAACACACCGATGCGGACAGCCTAACAGGCTGGATTACCGACGGTAATGAAGTTTTTAACTACTTGCACGTTCCATCGGTCGGATGGAACACCCTTGCGCTACAAACACCGTTCGATTGGGACGGAGAGCGCAATGTGGTGATTGAGATTTGTTTCAGCAAGAACCTTCCCTTCGCAGACCTGATGCTGGCCAGCACCTTAACCCCTTTTCTCTCCCATACCTACGGAGACGCCGTCGCGAACAACTTACTGACCACCCAAGGCTGCACCTTGCCCCTCTTGGGGAGGGATTTCCTTCGGCCCAATTTCCGTTTGATCGGGAGTCCCGCGTTGGAGCGACGCGGCACGTGGGTTCAATCCGGACGCAACAATGCGCCCACTGTGAGGGACTTAAACGGCGACGGCTATCCCGAATTGCTTTTGGGGCAACGCGGCGGAGGTTTGCTCATCTTCAAAGGCAAGGCCTACACCATTGGGCTTCCCGAGGAATCTGTACGTGCCGAAAAAACCCTGAAAGTGTGGCCGAACCCGGCGCAGCATTCGTTTTGGATGGCCGGGGCCTCCGGAACGTGGGAGGTCCTTCATTCTACGGGGCAACAGATGGCCACGGGCCACGCCTCCATCGAGCCCATTGAAGTGCCCCTGGGCCACTGGCCGGCCGGACTCTACCTCGTCCGGGTGGGCAACCAAACCGAGCGCCTGCTGGTGCTGCCATGAGCACGGAGCCCATCCTGCCTCCTCCACCGAGCGACGACCCATCTGCCCTGGACTGGGATTCTTGGAAACCGGTGCCGGCCAACCGGTTGTGGGTACTCTACGACGGGCCCTGTGTTTTGTGCAACGCCACCGTCCGCTGGTTGCAAAAGCGGGACCGATTCAACCGCCTGCACTTTGCTCCCCACCCAGACCCCAATGCCGATGGAGTCGCGTTCTGGAATGGGTTGGAGTGGCTCCACGGCCCCATGGCCTTGGCACCTATTTTAGGGACATTGCCCGCCCCCTATTGGGCTTTAGGATGGGTGCTGCAACGCATTCCCGCATGGCTCACAAAAAAAATGTACCGATGGACTGCTGCCCACCGGTACACTTGGTTTGGGAAAAACGAAATGCTTACAGCGTGTCCAATACCGCATTCATTGAGCGAACCGCAGCAGCGCTCTTGTTGAATTCGGCTTGCTCGTCGGCCGTCAAATGAAGGTCCACGATGCTCTCCCAGCCGGACTTGCCAATAACAACGGGCACGCCCAAGCAAATGTCGGTTTGGCCGTATTCTCCGTTCAGGGCAACGCAGCAGGGGAACACCCGCTTTTCGTCGCGCACAATGCTCGCTACCAGCGCAGCACCGGCGGCACCGGGGGCATACCAAGCTGAGGTTCCCAGCAATCCGGTCAAGGTAGCGCCGCCCACCATGGTGTCGGCCTTTACTTTGGCCAACTGCTCGTCGGACAAATGGGCGCTCACAGGGCTGCTTTGGTAGCTCGCCAAACGCGTCAAAGGAATCATGGTGGTGTCTCCGTGGCCGCCAATGACAGAGCCCTGGAGGTCGGCCGCAGGCACACCCATGGCTTGGCTCAGGTAGTATTTGAAACGGCTGGAGTCCAAAATACCGCCCATCCCGATGACCTTGTTCTTGGGCAAACCGCTGGTCTTGGCTGCCAAGTAGGTCATGGTGTCCATGGGGTTGGAAATCACCACAATGGTGGCATTTGGGGAATACTTCAACGCATTCTCGACCACGGACTTCACAATGCCCGCATTGGTTCCAATCAACTCTTCGCGAGTCATCCCAGGCTTGCGGGGAAGGCCGGAAGTAATCACCACTAC
>JBILEM010000064.1:0-7372 GCA_044352085.1 Schleiferiaceae bacterium | reverse complement strand
GGGCCTGACCGCCTCCATGGTGCGCCTGAGCGTGGGCATTGAACACCCCGACGATTTGATTGCCGACCTCAAACACGCTTTGGATCCCCTTGTGTAACGTACCTTTGTAACCGCGTGGAAGGATTTGCTCCGATTGCAACCACGGTAAAAAATGCTAAAGACCGGATCTTGAGCACTTTGCCAGTTGCAGTACCGAGCAGATTCTTTGCGCTTAATGCGATAAATGAATCATGAGCTACCTATTTACCTCCGAATCGGTGTCCGAAGGGCACCCCGACAAAGTTGCTGATCAAATTTCCGATGCCTTGGTGGACCACTTTTTGGCGTTTGACCCGTCTTCCAAAGTGGCCTGCGAGACGTTGGTGACCACCGGCCAAGTAGTGTTGGCTGGCGAAGTCAAATCTTCTACCTACCTCGACGCCCAAGAAATTGCCCGGGACGTTATCCGCAAAATTGGATACACCAAGAGCGAATACATGTTTGAGGCCAATTCGTGCGGCATTTTGAGCGCCATCCACGAGCAGTCCGCAGACATCAACCAGGGCGTTGAAAAGGCCGACCTGCAAAACCAAGGCGCCGGTGACCAAGGCATTATGTTTGGCTACGCCACGGACGAAACGTCCAACTTTATGCCATTGGCACTGGAAATCAGCCACCTGCTGCTCCGCGAATTGGCCGCCATCCGCAAAGAGGGCAAGTCCATGAAGTACCTGCGCCCCGACTCCAAGAGCCAGGTAACCATCAAGTATTCCGACCGCCACGTGCCGGAAGCCATTGACACCATCGTTATTTCCACCCAACACGACGACTTCGGAGTGGCCGACGCAGAAATGCAAGCACGCATAACCGCTGACATCCTGCGGGTGTTGATTCCCCGCGTGAAAAAGCAGTTGCCCCGCAAGATCCAAAAGCTCTTCACGGCAGACGTTCGGTACCTGATCAACCCCACCGGCAAATTCGTCATTGGCGGACCGCACGGGGACACCGGTTTGACGGGCCGCAAGATCATCGTGGACACCTACGGCGGCAAGGGTGCCCACGGAGGCGGCGCCTTTTCCGGCAAAGACCCTTCCAAGGTAGACCGTTCCGCCGCCTACGCGGCGCGCTACGTGGCCAAGAACTTGGTAGCTGCCGGCGTGGCCAAGCAAGCACTCGTGCAACTGGCCTATGCCATTGGCGTGGCCGAACCCGTTGGATTCTATGTAAACACCTACAACACCGCGTTGGTGCGCGGTGCCGATGGCAAAAAGCTGAACGACGGAGCCATTGCAGACCGCATCCGCGGCTTGTTTGACCTCCGCCCCTATTTCATTGAGCAAAAATTCGGCTTGCGCCAGCCCATTTACGCCGAAACCGCCGCTTACGGCCACATGGGACGCACCCCAGAAACCGTGACCAAGGTGTTCAAGCGCCCAGGGGCAAACGGCATCGAGAAGAAAGAAATGACCGTGAACCTATTCACGTGGGAAAATTTGGATTCTACCGACGCCATCCGCGCTGCTTTTGGTCTGTGATTTTGAGCGATTACTCCCGGTTTTGGGAGCACAAAAAAACCCGGCGCATGCGCCGGGTTTTTTGTTTTGCCCCGATTGGGGAAGGCGATCTCGCTCCGATTAATACCGGTACGAGTCGGACTTGTAGGGGCCTTGAACCGTCACGCCGATGTACGTCGCTTGGTCTTCAGACAGCGTTTCCAACTCCACGCCGATGGCGGAGAGGTGCAAAGCCGCTACTTTCTCGTCCAAATGCTTGGGCAAGGTGAACACCTCGTTGGGGTACTTGCCTTTGTTGGTGTACAATTCGATTTGGGCCAACGTTTGGTTGGTGAAGGAATTGGACATCACAAAGCTGGGGTGGCCGGTGGCACAACCCAAGTTGACCAAACGGCCTTCGGCCAACACGATGATATCGTTGCCGTCGATGTTGTAGAGGTCCACCTGGGGCTTGATTTCCACCTTGGTGTTGCCGTAGGAGGAATTCAACCAAGCCATGTCGATTTCGTTGTCGAAGTGTCCAATGTTACACACCACGGTCTTGTCTTTCATCATGCGGAAGTGGCGCTCGGTAACAATATTCTTGTTGCCAGTAGCGGTGCACACGATGTTGGCGCGGGGAACGGCGTTGTCCATGCGCTTGACTTCGAATCCGTCCATGGCCGCTTGCAGCGCACAGATGGGGTCGATTTCGGTCACAATGACGCGGGCTCCAGCACCTTTGAAGGATGCGGCGGTGCCCTTGCCCACGTCTCCGTATCCGGCAACCACCACCACTTTACCAGCCATCATAAGGTCGGTTGCACGACGAACCGCGTCTACGGCAGACTCTTTGCAACCGTACTTGTTGTCAAACTTGGACTTGGTGACGCTGTCGTTGACGTTGATGGCGGGCAAAGGAAGGGTTCCTTTGGCCATGCGTTCGTACAAGCGGTGCACGCCGGTGGTCGTCTCTTCCGAAATGCCGCCAATTCCGGCAGCCAAGTGGGGGTAGCGGTCCAAAACCATGTTGGTCAAGTCGCCGCCGTCGTCCAGAATCATGTTCAAGGGCTGCTGGCCCTCGCCAAAGAACAAGGTCTGCTCGATGCACCAGTCAAACTCCTCTTCGGTCATGCCCTTCCAGGCGTATACTTGAATGCCGGCTGCGGCAATGGCGGCTGCGGCGTGGTCTTGGGTGGAGAAAATGTTGCAGGAAGACCAGGTAACCTCGGCACCCAATTCGACCAGCGTTTCAATGAGAACGGCCGTTTGGATGGTCATGTGCAAGCAACCGGCAATCCGCGCTCCTGCCAGGGGCTTGGAAACGCCGTACTCGGCGCGCAAAGCCATCAGTCCGGGCATTTCGGCCTCCGCCAATTGGATTTCTTTGCGTCCCCAGTCGGCAAGGGACATGTCTTTGACTTTGAAGGGAACGTAGGCCATGGCAGGAAGGTTTGTCGTTAATTTGCGGCAAAGGTACGGCAACTGTGTGGATTGAACTTCCCGATAAGGGGCTCGCTTGGGTGGGGCGTCAGGACGCGTGCGGTGAATCGCGCTGGTCCGACGCATGCCAAAAACGAGGGGCGGATCGAAAATCAGAATCCGCCCAAGTTGCCTTTGCTGCTGCGCGATTTGCCTTGTTTCAAGTGCTTCAACGCACCAACCGTGAAGATGTTCTCCAGCATTTGCACTACTCGTCTGCCGGACGCCCGCTTTTACCTCCTGGGGTGGGGTTCGTGGCTCTTTCTCACTCCGCCACCCACGCTGCAGCGGCCTTCCACCCCACCCGACCGGTAGGGATAGACACGGAGGGACCGCGCGCGCAGCTGGCCAAAGTGGCCTCCAAGTTTGTGGCGGAGCACGAAGCCCAGCAAGACTTGCGCGCGCTCTGGGGCCTCAAGGAAGCCCTCTACAAGGCTGTTGGACTCCCCGGCCTGCATTTTGCCAAAGACTTGCTGTGGGAATCGACGCCCGGTCCGGATGGGCCCGGCACCGCCGTTTTCCCTGGTGGTCAGGCGCTGTGGGGACGGTCGGAAGTGGACGACCAGTGCGTCGTATGGGGTTTGTTGCCGGAGCCGCGTCACCGTTTGACGGCGCCTTTTCGCTGGGTAATCACCGGCGCTGAATCCAGCGGAAAGTCCACGTGGGCGAGGGATTTGGCCCACCGGCTGAACGTGGCCCTTGTACCGGAAGGTGCCCGGGAGTGGATGGTTCCCGGAGCAGACTACACGGCGGACGAGGTGCGGACCTGGGGGCGAAAGCAAATCCAACTCGAAAGCGACCTTCCTCAAAACGATTCCGCCGTGGTAGATACGGACACCGTCAACTTCGACGTCTGGCTGCAGGTACGCTTTGGCGAAAACTGGCAACCTGACGACGCTTGGCCGGTCGCCACGCTGGACCGCTGGGTAGCCGTCCTATCGCCTCTCGAAACATGGGAACCCGACCCCCTCCGAGAAACCCCCGACCTCGCCGACCGCTTGCGGATTGCGTCCCTGCACGCGGCGGCAGTGGAACGCGAGGCAGGAGGCGAACGGGTGGACTGGTGGGAGGTGGCCCAATCTCCCGTGGGCGCGGAAATTGCGGCAACCGCCAACCAAAATCGGTGGCCGTTGTTGTACATTTGCAAAGCACAGGGGTGCCCGAGCGAGAGCAAAGGCTGAGATCATACCCTCGAACCTGGGCGGGTTATGCCGCCAAGGAAGTCGCAACGGCCCTGCTGTGCGTTGATTTACAAAACGCTTAATTTCAGCAACATGGCCCTACAACCTGTTTTGTTTCGTGCGCGCATCGGAATCTTCGCCTGCATTGCCCTGTACGGTGCAAAGGTGAGCGCTCATTCCCATTCCATAAACGAACCCGACACCTCGGTGGTGTTGGAATCCGCCGAAGTCCGAGGCACCCGCGCCCAAGAGAAAACCCCCATGACCTACACGGTGTTGCCTGCTGCGGTCCTCCGTCGGGAAAACAATGCCCGGGACATCCCTTTCCTCTTGCAGAATGTACCCAACGCGGTGGTGGCCTCCGACGCCGGAACAGGCATGGGCTATACGTACCTGCGCCTGCGCGGTTCCGACCAAACCCGCATCAACGTAACCCTCAACGGCGTGCCTTTGAACGACCCGGAATCCCACGGCGTCTTTTGGGTCAATACGCCGGACTTAACGTCTTCCCTGGAAAGTGTCCAAATCCAGCGGGGGGTGGGAACTTCGACCGTCGGAACAGGGGCATTTGGGGGATCGGTATCGCTGGAAACCGCAGCTCCTGCTGGAAAAAAGCAGAAATCTTTGGTGGCCACCGGCAGTCTTCCAATGGGGTACCGGGCATCGTATATCTGGGAAAGCGGATGGATCGGGGCACGCAAAAACATTTCGTACAACGGACGTTTGACCCAGCAAAAGGCAAATGGGTACATCGACCGGTCGGGCATGGACTTGAAGAGTGCAGCCTTCAGCGGTATTTATCGCTACGGATTGCAGCAAAAAGACCAAAACGCGCAGAGAGGGGGAACAATCCGATTTTTCTACCTGGACGGGCAGGAACGCACCCAGCAGGCGTGGTACGGCATTCCCGAGGCCAAATACCGCGGAGATTCTGCGGGTGTTGAGGCCTATATTGCCCGGAATTATTTGAGCGAGGAGGATGCGAACAACCTGCGAACTTCCGGAAACCGCACCTACAACGCTTACACCTACGCCAACGAAATCGACAAGTACCGCCAAACGCACTACCAGGTACAATGGAACCACCGGGCGTCGGAACGCACCCACCTGCATGCCAATCTTTTTGCGGTGACGGGGCGTGGATATTTCGAACAATTCAAACGCGGGGAGTCTTTTGCCGATTACGGTTTGCCCAACCCCGTCGTGGGAGGAGATACCGTTACCACAACCGATTTGGTTCGGCGCCGGTGGTTGGAAAATCAACTCGTTGGCAGCAATGGGCAAGTACGTCATACCTGGGGTGGGCAAGAACTGACCGTCGGGTACAATGCCTACACCTACGTGGGCGACCACTTTGGCACCCTTCCTTGGATGGGCACGGCGTCCGGCGACTGGGCCATGCAAGGCCCCTTTGCGGGGAATGGGGCATTCGACGAAGCCACAGAGCGCAGGTACTACAATAACCGGAGCACCAAATTGGAAGCCAGTGCCTTTGCCCGCATGGAAGGCGCTTTGGGAGGCGGTTGGCACGGATACACGGACCTGCAAGTGCGCAGCGTGGCCTACGCCTACGAAGGAGAGGGACAATCCGGTGTTTTTAACCGGACCTTTTTCAATCCCAAACTGGGTGTGAGCCGAGGGCGATTGTCCACGGGGATGGGGTACGCCTCGCTGGCGGTGGCAAACCGCGAGCCCATCCGGTCGGACTTTATTGATGCACGCGGCGAAGCCGCTCCCCTTCCCGAACAGCTGCTGAATGCCGAACTGGGTTACCGCGTCCGGAAATCCCGCTATTTCTTGGAGGTCAATGCCTACGCCATGGAATACCGCAACCAGCTGGTCCCCACCGGGGCACTGAACGACGTCGGTGCAGCCCTGCGCGTGAACGTGCCGGTGTCTTGGCGCCGCGGAGTAGAACTGGATGCGGCGTGGAAGCCGAGCCGTCTCTGGACTTTGGGCGGTTCCATCGCGCTGAGCGACAACCGCATTGCCTCTTTCACCGAAGTGCTCTACGACTATGCGGCAGACCCCGTCGCCGAGGTCCTTCGGGTGTACGAACGCACGCCCATTGCCCTTTCGCCGCAAACCGTTGCCGCGTTGCATATGGACAAATCCTTGGCCAAAGGAAGTCTCCGGGCTTCCCTTCGCCACGTGGGACGTCAGTTCTTGGACAACACCGGGGCCCTGGAACGCTCGTTGGACGCGTACACCACCCTGGATCTTCGGTGGGTGCGTCAAACGGGATTTGGCGAATTCCAGCTGGACATCGTCAATGCCACCAACGCCCACTATGCACCCAACGGCTACACCTGGGGCTACCTGTACGCTGGCGACCGAACGACCGAAAATTTTGTGTACCCGATGGCCGGTGTGCAATGCATGGCAACGGTGCGGATTCGGTTGGAATAAGGGAAGAATGCCGGGCGTTACCGACGGCGTACGTTGGGCTGGTTACCGCGCGGCCCGCAGGGCCGCGCGAGCCTCGTCCGCATCCCGGGAAATTTGCGCCTTGAGCGCCTCGGTATCTGGGAACCGGTGTTCGTCGCGCAGGCGAGCCACAAAGTGCACCCGGAGCTCCTGGCCGTAGAGATTTTCAACGGGAACGTCCAACACATGGGCTTCCAACTGCCACAACGATCCGTCCACCGTAGGCCGAACGCCCAAATTAGCGACCCCCGGCAGGCGTTCCCCGCGGTAGTCGGGATGCAACCGCTCCACCCACACCGCGTAAACCCCGTCTTTGGGCAAGAGTTTGTCGGGGTCGATGGATCCCACATTGGCGGTGGGGAATCCCAAATCGCGGCCCAGACGCGCGCCTTGGGCAACCACGCCGGAACAGAAATACGGACGTGTGAGCCACTGCGCCGCCAAAGCCACGTCGCCGGTTTCCAGGGCCGCGCGAATTTTGGTGCTGGAAACGCGAACGGCTTCTACATCGTGCGGAGGAATCTCCTCCACCTCAAATCCGTATACCGGTCCAAATTCCTGCAGATGGGCAAAGGTCCCCTCCCGGTTGCGGCCAAAATGGTGGTCGTATCCAATCACCAACCGTTTTACATTCAGGTGTTCGACCAGGCCCCGTCGGACAAAATCCAAAGACGACCAGGCGGCAAATGCGGGGGTAAAAGGCTGCACCACCAGGTCGTCCAAGCCCGCTGCTTCGAGCAAGTCGGCCCGTTCGTCCAGGGTCGTCAGGAGCCGCAGCGGAAAATCCGGATGAATCACCTTCCGCGGATG
>JBILEM010000063.1:0-7403 GCA_044352085.1 Schleiferiaceae bacterium | reverse complement strand
AGAAAGAAGCAAGGGCCAGTGGCCCGGGTCGCCCAGGACTTGGCTGGACTCCCACGTAGCGGGGTACAAAAAGAGGGCTCCGACTCCAGCAGCTCCCCAGAGGGAATAGGCGGTGGACCCCGATGAAGGGGCCGGAGCCCGTTCCGTTTTGGCAACGCGTTTAGACATAAGCCGAAGGTACAGCGAGGTCCGAAGGTCCACAAGTCCCGACGGAGAAAAGCAATTTTCTGGAACGCTAGGAAAACGTAGAAACAAAAAGGGCGGCCCACCGGGCCGCCCTTTCCAAAAAGATGTAGGAAAAAGCTTACGCTTCTTGGCCCACTACTTCAAACGCGAAGTCAATATTCACCGTGCGGTGCAGACGAACCTTGGACTGGTACTTGCCAGCGGTCTTCACGGTTCCACCGATGATGGTGATAAACTTCTTGTCGATGGCATACCCCATTTTGCTCAACTCTTCGGCCAAGTGGAGGTTGGTAATGGCACCGAACAACTTGCCGCCCTTTCCTGCGGAAGCCGTCAACTTCAATTCTACGCGCTTCAAGTTTTCCGCCATGGTGGTTGCTTCAGCAATCACTTTGGCTTCTTTGTGGGCGCGTTGCTTCAAATCTTCTGCCAACATCTTCTTCGCGGAAGGAGTGGCCAAAATAGCCATTCCGGTGGGAAGAAGAAAGTTGCGGCCATAGCCAGGCTTAACCACCACGGTGTCGTCTTTGAACCCTAGGTTCTCAACGTCTTGTTTCAAAATAACTTCCATGGTGCAGGCTTATTTCAGGTTATCGGCCACGTAAGGCATCAGCGCCAAGTGGCGTGCGCGCTTTACGGCTTGCGCTAATTTGCGCTGGTACTTCAAGGACGTGCCAGTCAAACGACGGGGAAGAATTTTGCCTTGGTCGTTCAAGAAACGCAACAAATAGTCGGGATCCTTGTGATCAATGTGCTTGATGCCGTACTTCTGGAAGCGGCAGTACTTCTTCTTGTTGTTTGTGTCGATGGCAATCGGCTGCAAGTAGCGAACTTCTCCGCTGGGAGCCGCCGCGTTGGTGCTTTCAATCGTGCTCATTCTTCAACGGAATTATTTGTTGGCAACTTTGCTCCGACGCTTAGCAGCGTATTCAACTCCGTGCTTGTCCAAACGGACAGTCAGGAATCTCATAACGCGCTCGTCGCGACGCATTTCTACTTCCATCGGTGCGATGGCGGTGGCTGGTGCTTGGAATTCGACCAGCTGGTAGAATCCGCTCTTCTTCTTATCGATAGGGTAAGCGAGCTTTTTCAAGCCCCACTTTTCAACGTTGATAATTTCAGCACCAGTACCTTTCAAAAGGCCTGTGAATTTATCAACCGTTTCCCTTACCTGATCATCAGATAAGACGGGATTCAAAATGAAAACGGTTTCGTACTGATTCATTTGAAATGAATTTTTTAGGGCTGCAAATATACGACTTATCTTTGGAATGTGGAAACATGGTATACCGTATCTGCGCGCAAGTATCGGCCGCAGCGTTTTGAGTCCGTGGTGGGTCAGTCCCACATCACGGATACGTTGGAGCACGCCGTGCAGTCCGGGCGCATCCCGCAGGCCATGCTTTTCTGCGGTCCGCGGGGCGTTGGGAAGACTACTTGTGCGCGCATTTTGGCCAAATTGATCAACGAAGTAGGGGGAGACGAGGCGTCGGAAACGTCCCTCAATATTTTTGAGCTCGACGCCGCCTCCAACAACAGCGTGGAGGAAATTCGGTCGATTACAGAGAGCGTGCGGATTGCGCCCGCCGTCGGGAATTACAAGGTGTACATCATCGACGAGGTGCACATGCTGTCCCAAGCGGCCTTCAATGCTTTCCTAAAAACCCTGGAGGAACCCCCGCGGCACGCCATCTTTATTTTGGCGACTACCGAAAAGCACAAAGTGCTTCCTACGATTCTTTCCCGGTGCCAAATTTTTGATTTCAAGCGTATTGGTGTAGAGGATATTGCAGTCCATTTGGCCTTTGTGGCGTCCAAGGAAGGCATTTCTGTGGAACCCGAAGCCTTGCATGCCATCGCTTTAAAAGCGGACGGAGCCTTGCGGGATTCGCTGTCCATTTTCGACCGGGTTGCCAGTTTTGCCCAAGGAAATGTGACGTATGCCTCCGTTGTGGAGAATTTGCAGATCTTGGACCACGACGTCTATTTCTCGGTGGTTGAGGCCCTGGTGGCCCACGACGTCCCGGGGGTGTTGGTCAAATTTCACGACGTGTTGGACCGGGGTTTTGACGGGCACCAATTTGTGATTGGCCTTGCCTCGCATTTGCGCGACGTCATGCTGGCGGTCCATCCCCAAACCATCCAGTTGATGGAGTGGCCGGAATCCGTGAAGGCAAAATTCCGAGCCCAATCCGCCTCTGCGTCTTTGGCCTTTTTTGCCCGCGCTTTGCGGCGGATGACCGAAGCAGAAGCCAAGTATAAATCGTCCAGCAATCCTCGGCTATTGACGGAGGTCGCATTGATGGACATGGCGGAGTCGCCCTTGTACGACGGCGGGGACGCCGAAAAAAAAAAGCCTTAGCGCCTGAGGGCGAAGCACCAGCGCCTGTTTCGGAATCGACGCCGGTAGCACCTGTTGCAGAATCTGCGCTTGAGGCACCCCTTGCGGGTCCTGAAGCGGCACCTTTCCAGCAAGCGCCTGACTATCAGGCGCCCGCGCCAGAAGTGCCCCCGGTAGTTTCCGGTTTGGACGCATCCCCAATGGGCAGCGTAGTAGAGTCGCCCAATTTTGAGGCAGTGCCTCTTTCGCCCAATGCAACTCCTGTTTCTGGCGGGTCCACCGTTACCGAGGCAGCCCCTGCGCAGGAAGCTGCTCCGGTAGAGCCAGCCCACGTTTCCAGTGCACCCGTCCCAACGGGCTCCGTCCAACCGGGTAATGCGGCCGGGGAGGCATCTGCAGCATCTGAAGTCCCGGCCGCGCCCCTATCCGTTTCCGCAGGAGGCACCGGTATTGCGCCCCCCGTTCGGAAGAAAGGCGCCTTTTCCTTGGCGGGTTTGACGGCGTCGCCCCCCTCTGCTGGATTGGCCGGTTTGCCCGCTGCAACCGATTCGGAATTGCCCGGAACGGCTGCTTCTTCTCCCCAGGAGGTGGGAGCAGGCTTGGCGTCCAACGAAGTGCCTAATTCTGCCCAGGTGGTGTCGTCATCGGGAACGGTTCGCAGAGAAAACCCCTACAACCTGGGCGATTTACGCCGCGTGTGGCAGGAATACGTGGCCAGCCTGTTCCACCTTCCCGCCGTACAAGCCTTGTTGGACGGAATGGAGGTCACGGTAGACGACGATCACCGGGTACAGCTCATTGTCAGCAACGCCATCCAGGAAAAATACACCTCTGAACACCGGGACTCCATGCTGCAGTTCTTGCGTCAAGGCTTGCAGAACGACCTGATTGATATCGAAGTCCAGGTCTCCCGGGAGGCTGCGGCCAAGGTGGTGTATACCCCGGACGAACGATTTGCCTATTTGGCGGAAAAAAATCCTTTGTTGCACCAAATGCGGGAGATTTTCCAACTTGATATCGAGTAATTTTGCCCCACCATGAAAAAAATTGCTGTAGCCAACCCCGTCGTCGAATTGGACGGCGACGAAATGACCCGCATTATTTGGTCTTTCATCAAGAATAAATTGATTCTGCCGTCGACTTGGACATCAAGTACTACGACTTGGGCATGGAAAACAGGGACGCCACCAACGACCAAGTGACCGTGGATGCAGCCAATGCCATCCGGGAATACAATGTGGGCATCAAGTGCGCCACCATTACGCCGGACGAAAAGCGCGTGCAGGAGTTTGGCCTGAAGCAGATGTGGAAGTCTCCCAACGGCACCATTCGCAATATTTTGGACGGAACCGTTTTCCGGGAGCCTATCATTTGTTCCAACGTGCCCCGCTTGGTAACCACTTGGAACAAGCCGATTGTCATCGGTCGCCATGCATTTGGGGATCAGTACCGCGCCACGGACACCACCATCCAAGGCAAGGGCAAGCTGACCATGACCTTTACGCCCGAAGACGGCGGAGAGCCCAAATCCTGGGAAGTGTACAACTTCCAAGGAGACGGGGTGGCCTTGAGCATGTACAACACCGACGAGAGCATTGCGGGTTTTGCCCGGAGCTGCTTCAATTTGGCGCTGCAAAAGAAATGGCCGCTCTACTTGAGCACCAAAAACACCATTCTGAAGAAATACGACGGCCGCTTCAAGGACATTTTCCAAGAACTGTTCGACGCTGAGTTCAAGGCCCAATTTGAGGCCGCGGGCATTGTGTACGAGCACCGCTTGATCGACGACATGGTGGCTTCTGCCCTCAAGTGGGAAGGGGGCTTCATTTGGGCGTGCAAGAACTACGACGGCGATGTGCAGTCCGACACCGTGGCCCAAGGATTCGGTTCCCTGGGACTGATGACGTCGGTTTTGGTAACCCCCGACGGCAAGACCTTGGAGTCCGAGGCCGCGCACGGCACTGTTACGCGCCATTACCGCATGCACCAGCAAGGCAAGCCCACCAGCACCAACCCCATCGCCTCCATTTTTGCCTGGACCCGGGGATTGGCCCACCGCGGCAAATTGGACGGCAACGCAGAGCTAATTCGTTTCTGCGAGACCTTGGAAAAAGTGTGCGTCGACGTAGTTGAGTCGGGCAAAATGACCAAAGACCTCGCCGTTTGCGTGCACGGCAATTCCGTGAACCACGGAGAACACTATTTGTACACCGAGGAGTTTTTGGACGCCTTGGACGCCGAATTGCGCACCCGGTTGTAAGCGATGGGCGTGTCCGACGGGCGATGCCTGGGGGTCACATCCGGATGCGAAGCGCAACCAACAGCTTAAAGAAGCTATTTTTTAAGGAAAAGCCTGCCTTTTGGTAGGCTTTTCTTGCTTTTAGGAACCGGCCGGCTTTGTGGTAGCTGCGCCCCAATTGCCGTTGAAGCTCCATTTCTGCGGCCTCCACGTCGCTGGAAGAAATCCATCCGTTCCGCACAAAGCGTTCGCGTTGGAGCCGAATTTTGGCGGCATGGGTGGCCAAGTCGGAGGACATTCCGGTCCCAATTCGGTAGGCGGTCCAGGGGAGTTCCGACCAACGGATGGGTCGAAAATCAGAAAAGAGCAAGCGAACCCAGAGGTCCAAGTCCTCGGTACCTTGAACGCGGCGGTCGGTCTGAAAGGGGAAACGTTTTGCCAGTTCTGTTTTCAGGACGGTGGCACTGGGCGCCAAAGGGGAACGGCGCAGAAACAGATCGACAGGCGACTGTACGGCATCTCCCTGGCGGATTCGGCCGGGGGCGGAAGGAGGGGACCATTCCCGCACGGGATGGTAGAACCAATGCCCGCGTCGTGGGGTGGCGGAAAAGGCCTTCCAGGCTTCGGCAAACGTTTGGCCGCCCTGGGGCATATACACATCGTCGGCATCCAAAAAGGCCACCCACGGATGGTGGGCGTGTTCCACCCCGCTATTCCGGGCGGCTCCCAATCCCGCGTTTTCCGCATGGTGCACAATCTCCAAACCGGGAAAGTCGCCGGAAGCGGCCCAGCGGTCCAGCTGTTCGGCTACCCGGGGATCGGTGGAGCCGTCGTTCACCACCACCACTTGGTCTGCGCCCTTGGCAGACTCCATGGCCGCAAGGACGGTGTCCAAGGCGTTGAAGCAGGGGATAACGACGGTTAGGCTCACGGGGTTGGCTCAAAAAACACGTTGGGAAACCAGCGGTGCAGCAGTTTGCGGAGCGGTTTTTTTAAATGTACGATTTCCAACCCAAACACGGCCAAACGAACGGCACCTTCGTACGGAATGTGGAGCATGACCCAGGGGTGAACCCGTGCAAAACGGAAGAACAGATCCCGGTTGGTGCGGCGATTGGTGGGTGCATTGGGGCCGCTCCAATCTTGTCGGTACAGCGAATGGGCCCACCAAGTGGCAAAATTTTTATACGCCTTGCGCCGCAACGCATGGACGGGAGCGTGACGGGTTACAATCGAATCCGCCAATTCCAGCAATTCGGCATAAACAGCTCCGTTGGCATTGGCCGCTTGCCGCTGGGTGTTGGCGTGGACCCGGAACCGGTTCAGCGGCGCGGGCACGTAGGCAATGTCTCCGTGTTCCAACAGCCGCGTGTAAAACGCCCAGTCCCCGTTTAAGCGGTACCACGGATCGGCTCCACCGGCGGCCAAATAGGCATCCCGACGCATCAACGCCCCGCTGGCGTTGGGGACCACGTTGTGCAAAATAAAATACTCCCGAATTTCGTCTATTCCCCGGTTGAAGTAGGGGGCCTTCCACCGTTCGGCTTGCGCACCAAACAAGTAGTCGTAGTTTTTTTGGAAGGAATGGAGCACCCGGCTTTCTTCGTCCATGAGCACGGTTTGTGCATACACGAGAACGGCCGTGGGGTGGGCCGCAGCGGTTTGGAGCAACGTTTCCAGCAAGAGCGGGTCTGCGGCGTCGTCGCTCTCGGCAATCCAGACGTAGTCGCCACGGGCCATTTCCACCCCCTTGTTCCACTGAGCAAAGGGACTGCCCGAATTGTGCGCGTTGGGCACCACGCGCCAGTCGGGTCGATTCTCCGCGTAGCGATTCAATACCGACAACGACTCGTCCGGGGAATGGTCGTCCAGCAAAATCACTTCCAAAGGAGCGACGGTTTGGGCCAAAATGCTGTCCAACCGCTCCGGGAGGTAGCGGGCGTGCCGGTAGTTGGGCACAAGAACAGAAACGGTTGGGAGCGTCGCCATCTCCCAAATTTACGCATTACCTTGGCGGTATGCGGGTTTTGGTAGTAGGAATGCCCAAAAGTGGGACCACCTTGGTGTATGCGCGGCTGGCGGCCGCACGTGGCTTGGATCCGGACCGGCCGGGTCCTACGGCTTTTTTTGAACCCCAACCCAAGACGAATTGGCCCGAAGGTTCTACTGCTAAAGCCCTGTTGGTAGATCCGGTAGGGGGTGTCGGAAGCCGGGTGGCGGAGCCCTTTTCCGGTTGGAATGGGGAACAGACGCTGGAGCAAGGGCGTCGTTTTGATCTTCCCATACTGCTCCTTCGTGACCCGCGAGACCGGTGGTTGTCTGCGTTTTTTTACCGCTGGCTGTATGTGCACCGCCCCGAACCGGCAGATTTCCGGCGGGCATTGCGGTTAACCCAACACAAGGAATTGTTTCCGTCTGACCTCTCCTTTTCAGACCTGGCCTGTCCCCGTGTCATGGCCAAGGAACAGTGGGTCCAGGATTTGGCGAGGCGGGTGGATCGCTTGCGTCAGTTGGAGGCAGAAGCCCGGCAAAATGGATGGGCGGTTGTGCGGTACGAGGATTTTCGCCGCGGCGACTTCTCGGCCTTGGAGGGACGCATTCCGTCGGACTGGAATCTAACACCCACGGGCAGCCAGT
>JBILEM010000062.1:0-7413 GCA_044352085.1 Schleiferiaceae bacterium | reverse complement strand
GCGTTGTTCAAAAATGTCCGGTCGTGGCTCACCAAAATAACGGCTTGGGGGCTGTCCGCCAAGAACTTCTCCAGCCACAAAATGCTCTCGATGTCCAAGTGGTTGGTAGGTTCATCTAACAGCAGCAAGTCGTTGGGCTGTAGGAGAATCTTGGCCAGCTCAATCCGCATTTGCCAACCGCCGCTGAAGGACTCCAGCGGTTTGTCAAAATCTTCCGGCAAAAAGCCCAGTCCGGTCAGCACTTTTTCCAAATCGGCCTGGTAGGTATACCCGCCGCCCATTTGAAACGCCTCCTGGTTTTTGTGGAATTCCTCAATGAGCTCCATGTAGCTGTCGGACTCGTAGTCGGTCCGGTCTGTCATTTCTTGGGTTTGGCGGTCCAATTCGGCCTCCAGTCGCTTGATTTCCTTGAAACTGGACGCCGCTTCGTCCCACACACTCGTCCCCTTGACTGGAGGGATGTCCTGCGTCAGGAACCCGATGTTAAAATTCGACGGCTTGGAAACATTCCCGCTGTCCGCGGCCAGTCGACCCGCCAAAAGCTTCAACAAGGTGGACTTGCCCGCCCCATTTCTGCCCACCAAACCAATTCGGTCTCCGGGGTTAACTTGAAAAGAAATATCTCTAAAAAGACTGTCTCCCCCGAAGGAAAGACTCAGTTGATTCACACTCAGCATTGCGGTGACAAAAGTAACACTTCGCTCCTCCTTCCCGGGGTACCTTTGCACCGTAATTCAAAATTAATCTGCCATGGCCTTCGGAAAGGGATCAAAATTGTACGGGATTGTTCGCAACAAATGCCCGCGTTGCCACGAAGGGGACCTTTTTACCCATCCCAATCCGTACAACCTGGCCCATTTTGGGGACATGCCTACGCACTGCCCGGTGTGCCACCAGTCCTACCAGCCGGAACCCAATTTCTTTTACGGCGCCATGTACGTAAGCTATGGCTATGCGGTGGCCCTCTTCGTAGCTACGTACATTGTGGCCAATTCATGGCTGGGTCTGGGGCTTTGGCAGACCGTCGGACTGCTGGGTCTGGACCTGCTCCTGCTCGGTCCGTTTTTGTTCCGACTTAGCCGTAGCACCTATTTTCACCTTTTTGTGCACTACGAAGCGGATGCTGCCGCAACTTACCGCGCTTCGCAAGAAGCGTCCGCAGACTCGTCCAGCAAGAGTTGACGCGCTTTCCAGGGGGCCATCAGGGCTCCACGGCTTCCCAGTCCGTTTAGTATACCCAGTCCAGGTGCGTCTGCATGCCATTCGCAGAGAACCTCGCGGGATTTCCGTGCCGGCCGCACGCCGCACCAGTGGTCCACCACTGTGTGCGGTAGGCGCAGCCAGCTGCGCAACCAAGCCTCCAGTTCCTCTCGACCTTCGGCGGTAGGCACGGGTTGTTCAAGGCCGTCCCACGCATACGTAGCGCCCACCTTGTACCGGTTTGCATGGCCTTCACCGGCGGGCAGCAAGAAGAATTTGCCGTGCAAGGGCCCGTCCAAATTCAAATCGGGTATTTCCACATCGATTCCCTCGCCCCGAACCAACGCAAATTCCAAGTCTCCCCAGAATTTTTCCGCCAGGGGTGCCCGGGGTCCCTCGCAGAGCACCACCCGAGAGGCCGTTACGTGGGCCTTCTTTTCCGTCCCCCAAAGGACCCATTTTCCAGATTCATGCGTCAGGTCGACTACCGACTGGGCAACGACGCAGCCTTCCAGGCGTGCCTCGACCGCTTCAAAAAACCTTCCTGGAACGATTCGCCCGCTTGCACGCACGGTCCCCAATCGGTTCAATTCCAATCCCTCAAAGGGATTGGCGGTACTCTCAGGGTCCAGCAATTCGGCAAAACCAGGCCTTTCCGCCAATACCGACCAATCAGCGGCATCCTTGACATTGGCCAAATGCTCCCGCACTGGAACCCGCGCAAAAAACGTAACACCGGTTTCCGACTCCAAACGCTGGTAAAATTCCTGCGCAATGGGCCAGGCAAGCGACGCTCCCCCCACCATCCGCCTTCGTTTCAAGACCAGCGGATTGATGAGCCCCGACGCCACTCTCGACGCTTTGGGGTAGGGATCTACGGGATGTTGAAAGACCCGCACGGACAGCCCAAGCCGAATGGCTTCAAGAGCGACCGCTGCCCCCGCAAATCCCAAGCCAACAATCGCGACATCCACATGCGGAGTCAAAGTGCTGGCAATGGGTGCATCGGAAGGATTCATGGGGTAATTCATGGGGGAGTGAAAAGAAAAAGCCCGACTAAATCCAAATGAATCCAGTCGGGCTTTGTTCTAAAATTGGGGCATTAGAACTCCCACATGTCGTGTTCGTAGTTGCGCAGTTTGTCTTTGACCGCTTGCGACTCCAACAGTTGGCCCATGGGGCTTCCCTTCTTGTACTCTTCGATGCTGCGGTCGTAGGTATTGTCTTCTTTGGTAATGCGGGCATTGAAGTAGCGCATGGCCATGATCTGGTCAAACGTCAAACGGGTGTGGTTGTTGTACGGATTGTAGGCGATATTGGTAGCCAGAGTTTGACGAGCATCGGGAAACCAAATCCAGAACGCATTGTAAATCTCACCGGTTCCGGGCTCTTTCACCAATGGGGAAATTCCAATAATACGGCTTTTCATTTCACCACGCTGCTTGTCGAAGTACCAATCCGACTTCAAATCCCATGCAACGACGTTGGGGGCTTTGATTTGGATGGAATCGATGTTCAGAATGATGGAGGGGTCGTCTGGATCGCGGATGGTATCTACGCGGGTCAAAATCGCAAAAACCTCTTCATTGGTCAAAGGAATTTCGAACTTGTCGTCGCGAAACACTTCCCGAATGGTGCCTTCTACCAAAATACCGTCGCGAATCACGTCAAACAGCGACTTGCGGTCGGGTTGAGGCTTCACGGGGTAGTAAAGGGGATGGTTGATTTTCTCGCGCATGTCAATCCGCTCCCAGTGCCGGGTAGACCACATGATATCGTCCTGGCGGAGGAAGGTGTACTCTACCGGCTTGGAATTGACATAGTGCATTTGGGACTTGGGCACAATGCCATCGTCTTCGGGCGTCAAGACCTGTGCCTTAGAAGTTGCAATACTTCCAACGAAGATTGCAGCACTTGCCAAAGCGAGAAGGAAGCGGTTTGTTTTCATGTCGATTGCCTTAGCAATTATTGGACGTCAATGGAGATGTTTCCGACATTGCTCACACGTGAGCCGTTCGGTGTTGTGGCAACAATTTTACGAATGGTCACCGAAGCACCGGGCTTCAGGCGTTGGATCAACTCGCGGGTGTTCCCGTCGAAGGTGCTCCCCTTTACTTGAATGGGAGGCTGGCCTTCGATTTTAACTTCAGCGGACACCACCTTCAGAGGCAGTTCAAATGGGAAGTCTACATATTCGGCCTCGATAGGTGCCTTGGCCAAAGAAGACGTAGACATTACGCCGCTGGACTTGCGGAAAACCATGCCAGAAGCCATCGGAAGACCTTTTATGCGGAACTCTTTGGTGCCCACTTTACGGACCTTTCCATTTTCTTCAACGCTTACCGTAACCATCATGGTTTTTCCTTCCACTTTGGTGACGTCGGCAATGTAGTTGCCGTTTTTACCGCTAATGCCGGGACCGCTTACGCGCAAAGAAGAAGGGGCCACACCGGGAACGGATACCTCCAATGGATTCTCTACGTTGCGGTAGAAAACGTTCATCTTGGTGGGAGAAATAACGGAAGAAGGAGGAGAAACCGTGTATTTGATTTCGGCTTGGTAGGTTTTGTCTCCACCGGGCAACGAAATCGTAACCATTTTCTTCACCTCGCCGTTGCCTGTACCTTGGATACTTACTTTGCCCACACCTTCTTTGACTTCCTTCACAGGAATGCCTGAGAACTGCGGGTTGCGGCTGTTGTCGTAGGCCGCCAAGAATACATCAGCCTCGTAAAAATCGCCCTGCTGAATGTAGGTACCGTTGGTCGGCATTACGACTGCCTTCACATTGTCAAACTTCAACGTGTTGGCGTCAATTTGGCTGTACAAGTGATCCGCCACTTTGGACTCTGTACGGCGAACGCGGGACTGCAAGTCGGTCAGGAAGGGGATAACGCCAGCCAATGGCAATTCCGAGAAAGTCGCCTTCTCCCACGACATCTTGGTACCTTCTTCGGTAACATCGTCAAAGTTGAAGGTTTCGTTGATCGTAGCAATAAGGGCAACATCCCCATCGGCTTCTTTGATCATGGCAGCACGGAAACCAATCAAGCGCTCTTTTATTTCCTTGGCCTTTCCTTGTCCACCAACCGATTTGTCGGCAACCAAGTACGTTTCTCCCTGGTCGCGGTTGTCACCGCCCTTTAGGGTTCCGGAACCGTCGGTGTTGTAACCCCCGGTTGCCTCAATCAAATAGGTTTTGATGTCCGCAATCTCCTTAACGATGCCATCGGATAGCTCTTTGACTTTCAAAGCGCGCTCGTTGATTGGAACAGCGCGTGGATTGTCTTTCATGGCATTTTTGATGCCTGCATAGATGACTTCGGTACCCTTGGATACGGTTGCCACTGTGGCATTCATGCCCAGGTCTAATTTGGTCAAGACCTTAATAATGTCTTTGGACACGTTTAACGCCAACATTGCGGTCAACACGAGGTACATCATGTTGATCATTTTTTGACGAGGTGTCAGCTTGCCGCCAGCCATGGAATATTGATTTCTCGGTTAGTATTCGAACGAGTAGGGAACCCTTAGTTTTTGGCGCCCATGGCAGCCAGCATGTTGCCATACACGTTGTTCAACGCGCTGACATTGTTGACCATCTTCGACACTTCGCCGGTCAGCTTCTCGGAATCTTGAATAGACGTTCCCAATTTTTCCATAAGGGCGTTCTGCACCTCTACTTGATTGGTGGTGTTCTCCAACTGCACCGCATACAAGGCATTCAATGCTTCCATATTTTTAGCAGCAGTGCTGAGCTGATTGCTGTACGCAGCAGTGGCGCCAGCCGCGTCTACGGCCGTATTCAAAGAACCGGCTGTTTCGCTCAAACGGCGCATGCCATCACCCAAGGACTGGATCAATTCGGGGCCAATCTTGGCTTCGTCCAACATTTTGTCCAGCTCTTGCGTAGGGGAAAGGTTGGAAATAGTGCGGGATTTTTTAGCCGCAGGTGCGTACTCTTCCTCAGCATCTGCCAATTCAGGGTATACCCGGCTCCATTCGTAATCCGAAGCGGGCTTCTCAAAGGCGGAAATGAAGAAGATAACAGCCTCTGTGGTCAAACCGATGATCAACATCCAGTCGGCACCCGGCATGTGCAAAATCTTGAAAAGAGCACCCATGATTACTACTGCTGCTCCCCAGCCATACAATTTGGCCATGAAATTCTTGAATTTTTTGCCGTTTACGTCGATCAGTGCCATACGATAAGGAATTGAAAGGGTTGAAAAGGATTAGAAAAAGAAAAAAAAAGATTTAGAAATCGCGAAGGTCTCGGCCCAAGAAGCTTTGAACGGTTCGGAAGCCGACGGAACTCTTGGAAGTGTCTTGGTATTCGTAGCTGCGTGTACCGTTTTGCATGAAGTGGGCAACATCTTTCCATGACCCGCCGCGAATAACTTTGCGTTTCAAGGTTTCGGAGTCGCCTTCTTTGGCGTTGTACTTGTAATCGGGGTTGAAGTCGGCTACATAGTAGTAAGAGGCTTCCTCCCACGCAGTACTGGTCCATTCGGCTACGTTACCGGCCATGCAATACAGGCCAAAGCCGTTGGGCTGGTACGAAGTCGCTTTAACGGGGTGGAATCCACCGTCTGCAATCAAGTTGCCGCGCGAAGGCTTGAAGTTGGCCAAGAAGCAACCCGAGCTGTTGGTGGCATAAGGCCCGCCCCATGGGTACGTGGTCAATTCGCGACCGCCGCGTGCCGCATACTCCCACTCGGATTCGGTAGGTAGACGGAACTCATGCTCCTGCATGTCTTCGTTAGCACGCAGGTATTCACTGCGGTATTTTGTTCTCCAATTGGCGAAAGCAACGGCTTGTTTCCAGTTTACACCAACGACGGGGTAATTGTCGTAGGCGGGGTGCCAGAAATACTTATCGTGCATGGTTTCATTGAACGAATACGTGAAGTCCGCAATCCATACCAAAGTATCGGGGTAGACATTGATGATTTCTTTCTCAAAGAAGGAAGAACGATCGGTTATTTGCTTGCCGTCTTTCACGTAGTCCCGGTAACTGAAAGGCTTGTTGGGATCTTCTGCGTCTTTGAAGTTGTATTCGGCACGGTTGCTCTTGCGCGAGGCCTTCTGTTTGTCCATCCAGAAGTAGAGGTAATTCAATTGGCGGGCATCGACCATGCGTCCTCCCATAAAGATTTCCTCCGGAGCGAGGTAAAGACTTTCAATAACCTCGGTGTATTCGGCAGAAGGATATCTCCGGGTGTCGTAGGTGAGCGCAGGTTGCCAGTCCAAATGGGTTTGCATGGAATCGGGGTAATTCAGCCCAACGTACTCTTCAAAGAACGTGGGATTCTCCATGTCTGCGTAGTTGATGTATTCAAACTCTTCCACCATGGCTTCTGCCAAGCGGTAACGCAAAATCGAATCACGAACCCAATACACAAACTGACGGTATTCGTTGTTGGTGATCTCCGTTTCGTCCATGTAAAAAGCAGAAACGGAAACGGTTTTGGTTGGCGCGGTCAAACCAAATGGAACATCCACTTCGGTATTCCCCATATTGAAAGAGCCTTGGGGAATGTAAACCATTCCATAAGGATCAGACGGGTACCATTCGGGTCGATTCTGAACCCCGACGAGTTCGCCGTGGTCAGACCCCGAGCACGCTGCCAGCAGGGCGGCAGTGGCAATACTCAGGAACGAAAGCCGTTTATTCATGCGATGTAGGTTATTCGGTTGAAGGATAACGCAAAAAAGCCTGCGATATTACAAAAAAATTGGGGTTCGGTAGCTTCCCTTGATTCTTGGGGGAATTTCGATGGTAAATTGGTAATTGACAAAAATCTCGTGCGACCCCCCGTTGTAAGCGCGCAGGGGAGAGGTGTTGATGTCGTAACTGTAGCTCACACGAAGCGATGGCATAACCTGGTATCCGGCCATCAAAGAGAAGGCGTCTTGGAAGCGGTAACCCAGGCCGCCGTAGATTTTATCTTGTACTACAGCATTGAAATTCAAGTCGGTATGGAGGTTGCGGGTTGATGCGTCGGTGCGCAGCAAGGCGGAAGGAGCAAAGCGAACGCCCGGAACAGCAGCCAATTCAAAGTTGTACCCCCCCATCAGGTAATAGTGCATCACACTGCGGTATGCTGCTGTACCGCCGCCCAATCCGGGAAGATTTTGATTGCTTTGAAGCAAGCGGGAAGATGAAAGACCCGCATACCATTGATCCGTTGAGTAGTAGGCACCAAAGTT
>JBILEM010000061.1:0-7479 GCA_044352085.1 Schleiferiaceae bacterium | reverse complement strand
TTTGATTCGCTGGGTGAGCCCCCGCACCATCAAGGAAACCCTGGTGTCTCCTACCGACTACCGCTATCCTTTCTTGGGGTAAATCCTCGGTTTTTTTTAATCTCTGCAAGAGGACGTTTCCCCGGAGGCGTCCTCTTTTTTTATGCGGGTTCGGGAAGAGCGGCGTACGCGGCGGTTACCGCACGCGGACTTCCACCACGGCCTTGGTGGAGAAAAACTCCCGGGGCACGCGGTGCGCAAGGGGATGCACGGTGCAATTTCGGATGCCGCGCAATTCGTCGGTGAGGTCGCCGCCTTTGAGGGCCAGCAACCGGCGGTCTGGGCCGGAGGCCCACTGGGTCCGCATCCATTCCAGCAGCTGGGGCATGGGAGCCACCGCGCGGGTTACGGCGGTGTGAAATGGACCAGGAGCCTGTTCCACGCGGGCGTGAATGGCCTCCACATTGACCAAACCCAGGGCGTCGGACAAAGCCTGAACTACCTTGATTTTCTTACCGATGGAGTCCACCAAGGTCCAATGGGTGTTGGGGTACAGAATGGCCAAGGGAAGTCCTGGAAAGCCGCCGCCGGTACCGATGTCAACGACGCGTTTTCCGTCGAGCGGTCCCAAAAAGGGCACCAAGCAGGCCGAATGCAGGAGGTGGTGTTCCACGGCATGTTCCACGTCTTTGCGGGAAACGACATTGATCTGTGCGTTCCACTCGGCCAGGGCATCGGGAAGGGCGCACCATTGGGACCATTGGGCGTCGGTCAATGCCACACCCATATCCGCCAGCATCGGGCGGGAGGATTCCAAGGCCAAAGGGGCTTCCATCACCAACGCTTGTTCGCGGGGGTGAAGGTGCGGCGAATGGCCAATCCGGTGCGCTGCAGCCAGAAAACCCACTCCAGCAGCGGAAAGAGCGCCACCAGTCCGCGCAGGGCGAGGAACCGCCCGGCCAGGGCCCACTGCACCCAAACCACCAGGGTACGACCGCCCACCAGGGCCAACCAGAACATCCACCAAGTGGGGACAAAAGGAATAAGAACGGCGGTGGCCAAGACCATCAAGGCGAAGAATCCTTGTGCAAATCCGTCGAATTGGAGGGCCAACCGGGTTGCCGGTCGATACGCGCCGCGCGCTTGGGCGTGGTCTTTCCGTCTCCGCATCCAGCGGTCTTTGTTCATCGGGAGGGGCACCGTCGTGTGGGCTTCGGGGTGAAGTACCACCCGGACCTTGGTTTTTGGAGCCGCCTCGTTTACAAACAAGTCGTCGTCCCCCGAGGAAATGTGCATGTGGGACAAAAATCCTTTGTGCTCAAAAAACAGGGACCTCTGGTAGGCCAAGTTGGCGCCGTCACCTGCCAGCACCAAACCTGCCTTCGCCCAAGAAAGGTACTCCAACTGGCGCATGGCATGGGCAAAACGGACGTTTGCGGCCCACCATCCCGGAGCAGATTCCATGCGCACTACCCCGAGTACCAGACGAACTTCGGGATCCGCCATGGGCTCCGCCATGAGCGCGGCCCATTGGTCCGACACCGGCCGGGCATGGGCATGGGTCAGCAGCACTGCTTCTGTCTTGGCTGCTTTGATACCCAAGGTAATGGGAAACTTCTTGCTGTCGTAAAATCGTTCGGATCTTGGAACCAACACCTGGTGAAGCTGGGCATACCGTTGGCGCAAGCCGTCGAGGACTTGCTCGGTGTCGTCCATGCTCTGGTCGTTGATGGCTACCCAATCCACCCGTCCCGGATACTTTTGTTGGCTCCACGCCTCCATTAGCGGAGGGAACTCATTTTCTTCGTTGCGACCGTCCGCCAAAAGGGTCAAGGGAGGCAGATTACGTGCTTGTATTTCCGGTTTTTTGGAGGCCCACGCCACCCGGGAGAACACGCCCAACCACACCACCAGCTGCATAAAAACGGCACTGCTCAGCGCACCAAAAGCAATCCAAAAAACGATCGGCTGGGTTAGATCTAACATGCTACAAAAGTAGTGAAAAGCAAGGCGTACTTTTGCAGGATGCGATTTGAAATGACCGCCCAGGATCCCGGCAGCAAAGCCCGCGCCGGGGTGCTCCATACCGGGCACGGCCCGGTGCAAACGCCCCTCTTCATGCCGGTGGGCACCGTGGGCACGGTCAAGGGTGTTTTTCCCCATTTTCTGAAGGAAGACACCCATGCAGGCATTGTGCTGGGCAACACCTACCATTTGTACCTGCGTCCCGGCACGCGCATACTGAACCAAGCCGGCGGACTGCATCGCTTTATGGGCTGGGACGGCCCCATGCTCACCGACTCCGGTGGTTTTCAGGTGTATTCCTTGGAGCATCGGCGCAAAATCAAAGAAGAAGGCGTCACCTTCCAGTCCCACATCGACGGCAGCAAACATTTGTTCTCTCCAGAGACCGTGATGGACATCCAACGCCAGATTGGCGCCGACATTGCCATGGCCTTCGACGAATGCACCCCCTTTCCCTGTCCGCTGGACTACGCCCGGGACGCCATGCACCGCACCCACCGCTGGTTGGACCGCAGCATGGCCCGCTGGGCAGAGACCGAGCCCCTCTACGGCTACGAGCAGGCGCTTTTCCCCATTGTCCAAGGCAGCGTCTACCCCGACCTGCGCAAAGAATCCGCTGATACCATCGCGGAAAAAGGAGCGTGGGGGAATGCCATTGGCGGACTCAGCGTGGGCGAGCCCCACGAGGACATGTACGCCATGTGCGAGTTGGTGTGCGACCGCCTGCCTCAAGACAAGCCCCGTTACCTTATGGGCGTGGGCACTCCCGCCAACATCTTGGAAAACATTGCCTTGGGCGTGGATTTGTTCGACTGCGTCATGCCCACCCGGAATGCCCGCAACGGCCAGCTCTTCACCTGGGAAGGCACCTTGAACCTCCGGAACGCCAAATGGGCCGATGATTTCACGCTGTTGGACCCGTCGGGAACCAGCTTTGTGGACCAAACCTTCACCCGGGCCTACCTGCGCCACCTCTTTCATGCCGACGAGTCCTTGGGCAAGCAAATTGCCACCTTGCACAACCTGCGGTTCTACTTGGAATTGGTGGAGACCGCCCGGAAAAAAATCACCGAAGGCACCTTCGCCGCCTGGAAAAACCAAGTGGTTCCCAAATTGACCAACCGCCTGTAAGTGAACCTGTTGGATCCACGAAACGGCCGCACAGGACTCACCCGGCTGGACCGCTACCTCATCGGGAAGTACTGGCTGACCTATGCGCTGTTTTTTGGGCTGATCATGGCGATTGCGGTGGTGTTTGACGTGTCCCAAAAACTGGACGACTTTATCACCGGAGGCGTGCCCTTTACCGAGGTGGTCACCGACTACTACGTCCATTTTGTGGCCTACTACGGCACCTTGTTCAGCGCCCTCATTGTTTTTTTGTCCACCGTCTTTTTCACCTCCCGGCTGTCTGCCCAAACCGAGTTGGTGGCCATGCTGGTGGGCGGAATGAGCTATCCCCGCTTGCTGCGCCCTTACACCCTGGCCGCCGGCGCCGTGTGCCTCTTGCTTTTGTTGCTGCAGCACTGGTGGATTCCCGCTTCCAACGCCAAACGCATTGCCTTTGAAGACCGTTACGTGCTGGATGTCCCCGTTCGGGACGAGCGCCCCATCAACATCCACCGCCAAATCCGACCGGGCCTTTTCCTCTACCTGGAAACCTGGAGCCCGGACCGCCTGGCAGGGTACCACCTCACTCTGGAAACCATCGAAGAAGGCAAGCTGCAGCAGAAGTTGAGCGCGGACTTTGCCCGCTACGACACCGCCAAAAAATCGTGGTTCTTGGACCTTTGGTCGCTTCGGACGTTGCACGCAGACGGCGAACGCCTGGTCACCGGACGCGCGCTGGACACCGTTCTCCCCTTTGGTCCGGACCGGGTTTTGCCGCGAACGGCGGAGTTGTCCACCCTGAATTCGTGGGATTTGTGGCAGTTTTTACAGGCGGAGGCCGTGAGCGGTTCCCCCACCGTCAAGCGGTTGGCCCTGGAATTTCACCGACGCACCGCGTATCCCTTCAGCGTGTTCATTCTCACGGCCTTGGCCGTGGCATTGGCGAGCCCCAAAAAACGAGGCGGACTGGGCAACAACATTGCCCTGGGACTGGGACTGGCGGTGCTGTACCTGTTTATCATCCAATTAACGGGCTTGCTTGTGACGTCGTTGGCCTTCCCGCCCGCCTTGGCCATTTGGACGCCGAATTTGCTTTTCACCGGGGTGGCCGTGTGGCTCACCCAAAAATCCCCCAAGTAAGATGGGCCTTGCACCACGCACCTGGGGGCCCTTGGCCCAAATGCACTTGATCGTGTTTATCTGGGGATTCACTGGACTCTTGGGCGGTTTGATTTCCGTGGACGCACTGACGCTGGTCTGGATCCGGGTGGGCCTGGCCTTGCTGGTTTTGCTTGCGTACGGCGGTGCCACACGCCAACTCCAAGGAGTTGCGTCCTGGTCGGACCGGGCCTGGCTGGCCGCCGGGGGGTGGATCATTGCCGGGCACTGGGTGACGTTTTTTCACGCCATCAAGATTGCAAACATTTCGGTGGCACTGGCCTGTTTGAGCACCGGGGCCTTTTTTGCTGCCTTGCTGGAACCGTTGGTCTTTAAACGGCGCTTTTCCCCGACCGAAGGGCTTTTGGGCGCCGGCGTTGTAGTGGGCGTCGCCATTTTGTTCTCGGCCGAGGTCGACTTTGCCTGGGGCATTGGCGTGGCGCTGGTTTCCGCGTTGTTGTCGGCGTCGTTTTCGGTGTTGAACGGCAAGTTGGTGCAGCGCATCTCCCCCATGACCATTACGTTGCACGAGATGGCGCATGCGCTGGGGGCGCTGACGTTGGCCGTGGCCGTGCGCGGCAACCTGTGGGAAAGCCTGTGCGCTCCGCAGGGCTGGGACTGGGTGTGGCTGGTTTTGCTCGCCACCGTGTGCACCGCCTATGCCTTCATCCAGTCGGTCAAAGTGATGCAGCACCTCAGTCCTTTTACCGTGATGCTGACCATCAACCTGGAGCCGGTTTATGGCATTGCACTGGCCGTATTGGTTCTGGGAGAAAACGAACAGCTCTCCGGCGGCTTTTACGTCGGGGCGCTTTGGCTGTTCGCGATTGTCCTGGGACATACGTGGATAAAAAGACCGCGAAAACGTACGTCCAATTGAATCCCTTGTAGTACTTTTAAAGTTCGACGAATCCCCATGGAATACCTTGATTTTGAAGCCCCCATCCGCGAGATGGACGAGCAATTGGAGCGCACACGCGCCATGGCCGAGGAATCCGGCCTGGACATGACCGCCGCCGTAGAGGCCTTGGAGCAGTCCCGGACCGAGCTTTTGACCTCGCTGGGCAGCCAATTGACCGCTTGGCAACGCGTCCAACTTTCCCGCCACCCCAACCGGCCCTACACCCTGGCCTACGTGAACGCCATGACGCAAGGAACCTTTTCCGAGCTGCACGGCGACCGCCATGTGAAAGACGACAAAGCCATGATTGGCGGCTGGGGCTGGATCAACGGAGAAAGCTACCTCTTCATTGGCCAGCAAAAAGGCATCAACACCAAAATGCGCCAGCTCCGCAACTTTGGTATGGCCAACCCCGAGGGGTACCGCAAAGCCCTCCGCCTGATGAAGATGGCCGAGAAATTCCAGCGTCCGGTGGTGTGCCTGATCGACACGCCCGGTGCCTTCCCCGGTTTGGAAGCCGAAGAACGCGGCCAAGGCGAAGCCATTGCCCGCAATATTTTTGAAATGGCCCGGTTGCGGACACCCGTGATCTGCATCATCATTGGCGAGGGAGCTTCCGGAGGTGCCTTGGGCATTGGCGTGGGTGACCGCGTTTTGATGCTGGAAAACACCTGGTATTCGGTGATTTCGCCCGAATCCTGCTCGTCCATCTTGTGGCGTTCTTGGAATTTCAAAGAGCAAGCCGCAGAAGCCCTCAAACTGACGGCCAAAGACATGCTCGCCAACGGATTGATTGACGGCATTGTTCCCGAGCCCTTGGGAGGCGTCCACCGCAACCCCGAAGCCATGTTCAGCGCCTTGGCCGAAACCATCGACCGCGAGTACCGCGCGCTAAAAGACAAGGACTTGGACCAGTTGGTGCACGACCGCATCGAAAAATTCTGCGCCATGGGCGTGGTTCAAGAATAATCCGATTTCCCCACCCACTTCATGGAACGAGCCCCTCAACCTTTTGCCTCCGGCAAGCCGCGCACCAAATCCAAAGTCGTTCAGCTGGACGGCGGGCGAGTGCCCCCCCAAGCGTTGGACTTGGAGGAAGCGGTTTTGGGAGCCATGCTTATTGACCGCGAAGCGCTGGGACGGGCCATTGACCTGCTGCAGCCGGAAGCCTTTTACACCGAGCCCCACCAGCACATTTTTGCTTCCATATCCCGCTTGTTTGGCGCCGGGCAGGCGGTTGATATTTTGACCGTCACCCAAGACCTTCGGCAGCAAGGCCTGCTGGAAATGGTGGGGGGCGAATACAAACTGATCCACCTGTCGCAGCGCGTAAGTTCGTCGGCCCACGTGGAATACCACGCGCGGATTGTGGTGCAGAAGCACATCCAGCGCGAATTGATTCGGATCTCCTCGGAGATCATCGAAGACGCGTTTGACGAAGGCACCGACGTCTTGGAACTGTTGGACAAGTCGGAGCAAAGCCTGTTCAACGTGGCACAGGGCAACCTGAAGCGCAACTACGAATCTTCGCTGGACCTGGTCAAGCAGGCCTTGGACCGCATCCAGGAAATTTCCAAAAAGGAAGGCCTGTCTGGAGTTCCCTCGGGCTTCACCGGGGTGGACCGCGTCACCAGCGGCTGGCAGCGTTCGGACTTGATCATCATTGCCGCCCGCCCCGGTATGGGTAAAACCGCCATGGTTTTGAGCATGGCGCGGAACATGGCCGTGGACCACTCCATTCCGGTCGCGATTTTCAGCTTGGAGATGTCATCGGTGCAGCTGATCATGCGTTTGATCGCGTCGGAAACCGGCATCAACTCGGAAACCCTCCGGAAAGGAAACCTGTCCCCCACCGAATGGAAGCAGCTGACCACCAAGGTACACGCCCTGGAAAACGCCCCGCTGTACATCGACGACACCCCCGGCCTGTCCATCTTTGATTTGCGCGCCAAGTGCCGCCGGTTGGTCTCCACCCACAAAGTGGGCATCATCGTAATCGACTATTTGCAGTTGATGACGGCTGCCGTCGGCAAAGGAAGCGGCAACCGGGAGCAAGAAATTTCGACCATTTCGCGGTCGTTGAAGAGCATCGCCAAGGAATTGCAGGTTCCCGTCATCGCCCTCTCCCAGTTGAGCCGGGCCGTGGAAACCCGCGGCGGCAGCAAGCGCCCCTTGCTGTCGGACTTACGGGAATCCGGCGCCATCGAGCAGGATGCGGACATTGTATCCTTCATCTACCGCCCGGACTACTACCAAATCCACGAGTGGGACGACGACCAAACCCCGTGTGAAGGGCAGGCCGAATT
>JBILEM010000079.1:0-6576 GCA_044352085.1 Schleiferiaceae bacterium | reverse complement strand
ACCGCGCCCAGCATCAGGCAGGCTCCTGCCAGTACCAGGGTGTTGATGATGGCGTCGCCAAAAAACGTCTTGTAGGCCCAGTTGATTCCGCCAACAGCGGCAACAATCTGCGGAATCACAATAAACATGTTGAATACCCCCATGGTGATGCCCATTTTCGCGGGATCCACCTCGCTGGACAAAATGGCGTAGGGCATAGACAGGATGCTGCCCCACGCGATGCCCACCAAGGCAAAACCGACGTTGATAAGGCCATCGGTCTCGGCGGTGGCGGTGGTCATCAGCAAAAAGCCCGCACCCCCGGCAGCCAAAGACAGCAGGTGGACCAACCGGCGGTTGATGGCGCGTTTGGATGTGTACAGGGTCAGCAAAAAGGCAAAGGCCATGGAGCTCAGTCCGTACATCCCCATGGAGGATCCTACCGTGGCCACGGCCTCGTTGTAGGCGGCTTTTTCAGCGAGGTAGTTCAAAGCCCCTTCGGCCGGCATGGCCGCGCCGTACACAAACTCGGCCAGCGCCGGCGTCGCAAAATTCCACATGGTGAAAAAGGCAAACCAGCTGAAAAACTGCACCAAACCCAGTTTCCACATCACGCTGGGCATGTACTGGAAGCTGGATGCAATCTCCCGCAAGGCACCGGAAATTCCGGCCGTCTTGCGTCGGTGCTCCTGAAAAGCCTCCATATCGGCCGGCGGCTCTTCCGTGGTGGTGAAAACCGTCCACAAAATAGACGCCATAAAGACCACGGCACCAATGGCAAAGGCCCAATGCACGGACGGGGCAATTTCGCCCTCTGGCGCTGTAGTGGAAACCCCGAGCGTACTCACCAACCAGGGCAAATTGCTGGCCACCCACGTGCCAATACCAATGACCAAGGTCTGCGCCACAAACCCGTAAGACCGCTGTTCGTCGGGCAATTTATCGGCCACCAAGGCCCGGAAGGGCTCCATGGAAATGTTGATGGAGGCGTCCAAAATCCAGAGGAAACCGGCGGCCACCCACAACGTGGGCGAGCTGGGCACAAAGAACAAAGCCAGGGTGCTGAGCACCGCACCAATTAAGAAATACGGACGGCGTCGGCCCCAACGCGGGCTCCAGGTGCGGTCAGAAAGGTACCCAATGATGGGCTGCACCAACAGTCCGGTGAGGGGGGCGGCAATCCAAAGTCCGGGCAATTCGTCCTTGCTTGCTCCCAAGTTTTGGAAAATGCTGGACATGAATCCCCCTTGCAGGGCAAAGCCAAACTGGATGCCCAAAAAGCCGAAGCTCATGTTCCAGATTTGCCAAAAGGAAAGGCGTTTTTGTGCCATGGGAACGCAGTTTTAAATGGGAATAAGAAGGACTACTCCTCCAAAAGGGGGGCGTTGGCGTTGACTTCGTAAAGTCGGGCGGGTTTGTGCACCACGCCTTTTTGCTTTTCTTCCAGCGGCAACACCCACTTCTCTTTGATGATTTTCTTGCGGAAGTTGCGCTTGTCCAGGATTTCTCCAAAAATGGCCTCGTGCAGGGTTTGGAGCTGGCTCAGCGTGAATTTGTCTGGAAGGAGCTCGTGGCCCACCTGCTTTTGGCGCATTTCCTTGCGCAAAATCCGCAGCGCCTGGGAAAAAATCGCGTTGTGGTCGAAGGCCAACTCGGGCACTTGGTACACCGGTTGCCAGAACACACGCTCGGCAAAACTGGAGGCGTGGGGGTTGAAATCTTCGCTGCGGAGCAAGGCAAAATAAGCCACCGTGATCACGCGGGCTTGGGGATTCTCGCGGTAGCTCTGCAGCCACGCCAAGTCCTTTACGTCGCGGACCCGGTTGGGATCCCCAAAGGCTCCGCACTGGTGCAGGTACACGCCCTCCAGAGCCGTCAAGTCCCGCAGCACCCGCTGCGCGGCCTCGTCCAAACTCTCTTCGTCCAGCACCAAGTCCCCGGGCAACGCCAAGCGAATGCGCTGTCCCACGTCCTTCTGCTCAATCAACAAAACATTGAGTCCGCGGCCGTCGAATCCAAACACGACGCAGTCCACGGAAACATTCGGATTTACCATAGATTAACAAAGATATACGTTTGGGTGTAATTCGTACACCGGGTGGTATAGTGTAAAAAATACACTATCTTTGTTAGACGCAGCAGAAAAACCGCATCTTTGTACCCGTGAAAACCATTGCAGTTTTAACCTCAGGAGGAGACGCACCCGGCATGAACGCCGCCATTCGGGCCGTTGTTCGAACCGGCGTTTTCTACGGAAAAAAAGTACTGGGCGTTTACCGCGGGTACGACGGATTGATTGCCGGCGAAACCACGGAGCTCAATACCAAAAGTGTCAAAAACATTTTGGAAATGGGCGGCACGGTGCTGATGTCTGCCCGGTCGGACCGCTTCCGAACCCCCGAAGGACGCGCCGAAGCCGCTGCCCAAATACGCCAGCAAGGCATTGACGGACTGGTCGTTATTGGCGGAAACGGCACCTTCACGGGCGGCCACCTCCTGTGGGAGGAGCACGGCATCCCCGTCGTGGGCATCCCCGGCACCATCGACAACGACCTCTTTGGAACCGACCTCACCATTGGGTACGACACGGCCTGCAACACGGTCATGGAGTGCATCGACAAAATCCGAGACACCGCCAACTCCCACAACCGCCTGTTTTTTGTGGAGGTCATGGGGCGCGACGCGGGGTTCATTGCCCTGCATACCGGCCTGGCCACAGGCGCCTTGGCCGTGATTTTGCCCGAGCAAAACACCACCCTGGACGAGGTCTTCACCGCCCTCGAACGCGGAGCGGAAAACAAGAAAACCTCCAACATCATTGTGGTGGCCGAGGGCAACAAGATTGGCTCCACCTTTGAAATTGCGGATGCGGTGCGCGCTCGGTTCCCCGAAGCAGACACCAAGGTGACCATTTTGGGCCACCTCCAACGCGGCGGAGCGCCCAGCTGCCTGGACCGCGTCAATGCCAGCCAATTGGGGGTTGCTGCCGTAGAGGCATTGCTCAACGGCAAGACAGACCTCATGGTGGGCGTGGTGGATGGCCGCCTGACCCACACCTTCTTCCAACAAGCCATTTTCAACAAAGCCCCCCTGGACCTCGAGCTCCTGCGGGTGGCCAAAATTCTTTCTATTTAACTGTACCCTACTCCATGAAAAAAGTCGCCATCAACGGATTTGGCCGCATTGGCCGCCTCACCTTCCGCAACTTGGTTGCCAACCAAAAAGTAGACGTGGTTGCCATCAACGACCTCACCAAAACCGAGGTGTTGGCCCACTTGCTCAAATACGACACCGCCCACGGCAAATTCAACGGCACCGTCGAATACACGGAGAACAGTTTGATTGTCAACGGAAAGTCCATCCAGGTGACCGCCATCAAGGACCCCTCCCAGCTGCCTTGGGGAACGATGGGCATTGACGTCGTGATCGAATCCACCGGTCTGTTCACCGATGCCGACAGCCTCAACAAGCACTTGGAAGCCGGCGCGAAAAAAGTCGCCCTGTCTGCTCCCGCCAAAGGCGGCATCAAGACCATCGTTTTGGGCGTGAACGACCACGAATTGACCGCGGAAGACACCCTGATTTCCAACGCCTCTTGCACCACCAACTGCTTGGCTCCCATGATGAAGGTGATGCAGCAGCACTTTGGCGTGAAAAAGGGCTTTATGACCACGGTCCACGCCTACACCAGCGACCAACGCCTGCAGGACGCCCCCCACAGCGACCTGCGCCGCGCCCGCGCCGCTGCCTACAGCATCATCCCCACCACCACCGGCGCCGCCAAGGCCGTCGCGCTGGTACTTCCCGAACTGAAGGGCAAGTTGGACGGTTACGCCATGCGCGTTCCCACCCTAACCGGATCTGCCACCGACGTTGCCATTGAACTGGAACGCGAAGCCACCAAAGAAGAGATCAACGCCGCCATGAAAGCCGCTGCCGACGGTCCGTTGAAGGGCATTTTGGAGTACTCCACGGAGCCCTTGGTCAGCATCGACATTGTAGGCAACAAGCATTCCTGCATTTTTGACTCCGACCTCACCGCTGCCAACGGCACCCTGGTGAAAATCATGGGGTGGTACGACAACGAGGCCGGGTATTCTGCCCGCATGGCCGATTTGGTAGAGCGCTACGCTGCATTGTAAATTGTTGCCATGGTATTTATTGTAGAAAGTGGTTCCACCAAGGCCGACTGGGTATTGCTCAGCGCCCAAGGCGAAGAAGTCAACCGCTGGAACCTCATGGGGTTCAACCCGTTTTTCCATTCCGCAGACCTGATTGAAAAGGCCCTGCGGGAAGAGTCGGAACTGGCCTCCTACGCGGACGCCGTGCAGCAAATTTGGTTCTACGGAGCCGGTTGCAGCAGCGCCGCCCTCAACGCCATTGTGGCCGAGGGAGTCTCCCGGGTATTCCCCAACGCCCGCGTTCGGATCGACCACGACTTGCACGCGGCGGCATTTGCCACCTACAACGGCAAGCCCCAGGTTTCCTGCATTTTAGGTACCGGCAGCAATTCCTGCTTTTTCGATGGCGTCAAAATCCGCGAAGAAGTTCCTGCCCTGGCCTACATCCTCGGTGACGAAGGGTCTGCCAGCTTCATTGGAAAGCGCCTCGTGGCCGACTACCTCTACAAGCAACTTCCCGCGGAATTGGAGGCCGACTTTGTACAGACCTACCAGCCCAAAAAGGAAGAAATCTTTGCGTCGGTGTACAACAAGCCGCACGCCAACGTTTACTTGGCGTCCTACAGCCGGTTTGCAGGCGCCCACGCCAACCACCCCTACATCGAGGCCATTGTGCGCGACGGCTTTGCCAAATTCTTGGACATCCATGTGCTGTGCTACGAAGAAGCCCGCACCGGTGCCGCAGAAATCAACTTTGTAGGCTCCGTGGCCAAAACCTTTGAACCCCTCTTGGTGGAGGAAGTCAAAAAGCGCGGGTTGGTCTACGGCCGCACCCAAGCCAAACCCGTCAACCAACTGATCCGCTACCACTTGGATGTGCTTCGCATCCTGGACCCGGTACAGGCATGATTCGGGGATTGCTCTTCGATCTGGACGGCGTCTTGGTCGACACGGCCAAATTTCATTTTTTGGCCTGGCAACGCATGGCGTCGGAACTGGGCATTTCCTTCGGGCATGCCGAAAACGAACAGCTCAAAGGCGTCTCCCGCCGCGCTTCCTTGGAGAAAATCCTGGAGTGGGGCGGTTTGACGCTTTCGGAGGCCGACTTCCAGCACTGGATGGACACCAAAAACGCGTGGTACTTGGAATTGGTGGATGGCATGACCGAAGCCGACGTCCTCCCCGGTGCCCGCGAATTCCTTGTGGCCGCCCGTGCCCAAGGGTTCCGCATTGCCCTGGGCTCTGCGAGCAAGAACGCCCTACCCATTTTGGAAAAAGTGGGGCTGCTTCCCTTGTTTGACGCCACCGTCGACGGGAACGACATCACCCTGAGCAAGCCCAACCCCGCCGTCTTTTTGGAAGGGGCGCGCAAACTGGGGCTGGCCCCCGAAGAATGCCTGGTTTTGGAGGACGCCGCCGCCGGAATCGCCGCTGCCCATGCGGGAGGAATGGCCGCTTTGGGCCTGGGATCCCCGCAGGAACTGGCACAAGCCGACGAAATCCTGCCCGATCTGCAGGGGCAAAATCCCCAGGAACTCGCCGAACGCCTTACCCGCCACTGAACGAATTTTGAACCGAATAGCATGTCGTCGTCTGTTCTGAACACCAAACGCGCTTCCCACGTGGCCATCCACCCCTGGAAGTTGACCGAATCCACCTGGGACCCCGCCCGCCACATCGAATCCGAGAGTCTTTTTGCCTTGGGCAACGGCCGCATGGGGCAACGCGCCAACCACGAAGAAACGTTTACCGGCACCACCCTGCCGGGTTCCTACATCGCCGGCGTTTACTACCCCGACAAAACCAAGGTAGGCTGGTGGAAAAACGGCTACCCGGAGTCCTTCGCCAAGGTGCTGAACAGCGTCAATTGGATTGCCGTTCGCGTGGCAATCAACAAGCAGGAATTGGACCTGAACACGTGCGCCGTGGAGTCGTTTTACCGCGAACTCAACATGGAAACCGGGGTACTGACGCGCCGTTTCACGGCCCGCATGGCAGACGGTACCGGAGTCACCGTGGAAGCCACCCGCTTTTTGAGCATGGTCCGGGACGAAGTGGGCGCGTTGCGCTACACCATCCAAACGGATCGCGATGCCAGTCTGTTTCTTTCGGCCGATCTGGACTTCCGCGTGACCAACCACGACGCCAACTGGGAAGAAACGTTTTGGACACACCTCCATGCCGGCACGTTGGATAATCAAGCCTGGACGGTGTCGGAAACCAAGAAAACCGAGTTCCGTGTGGCCGCTCACCAGTGTTGCGTGTTGAAAGGGGCTCCGGTCGCACCGAATGATTCGCAAGGGGTTTTTTCCGACGGTTGGGCTTCCACCGATTGGGCTTTTACCCAAAAAGCCGACACCCCCGTCGTCTTGACCAAATACGTGGGCGTGGTGTCTTCCTTCAACGCGCCGCGCGAAGCGGTGGCCGTGCGCGCCGAGGAACGGGCGCAAGAGGCTGCAGCGGTCGGCTTTGAGGC
>JBILEM010000060.1:0-7508 GCA_044352085.1 Schleiferiaceae bacterium | reverse complement strand
CGCACTCCGCATGATGCACGCCGTTTGCGCGGACGACGACACCAAGTGGGCCGAGGCCGAAGACACCGTGGTGGAGGCCCTTGCGGCCCGCCGCGCCCTGTGGGACGCCATTTTGGTGGCCTTGGCCCGGTGAGCGAGTCGTTTAGGACGTCAATCGCTTAAATCGAGTCCGTCCGTCGCACCTCCACATGCTGAAAATCAACGGGAACACGAACCGTCCAAGCGGCGGCAAGGCGGGAAGGGACCAACGGAGTTTCGTCGCAGAGGACGGTACCGTCGAACCCAGCATTCGCCCCAAAAAACCGAATTTCTATGTACCGGAAGTCGGGCGTGTAGAATCCAGAGCGGTCCTGGCGAAGGGACCACCCTTTTTGGGTTTTTGCCAGGTCCCAGCGGTGCAAGGCAAAGGGCGCGTCCGTCCCTCCGTCGCCGGCGTCGAAATACCCGAACGACGAAACGGCTCCGTCGTGGTGCGGAACATAGACATCCAATTGAAGGCAGTCGATGCGTTTTTCGTGGACGTGGAGCTGCACGGGGTACCGGGGAATGCAGGCGCCCGCGCGCACGAAGACCGGCACGGACTCCAAGGGAGCGTCCACCCCGTATTCCTCCCGGCCTGCAAAGGGGTGGTTACTTTCCCATGGGTACCAGGTTCCTGCGGGCAAGTAGGCCCGCTGCTGCCGCGCGCCGGGCGTGACCACGGGCGCCACAAGTACATGCGGCCCCACCCGGAATTCGTTTTCCCGGTGGTGCGTTTGGACGTCCGAAGGATCTTCCGCCACCAGGGGCAGGACGACGGGCGTGCCATCTTGGGCCTGCTGCCAAAAGGCGGTGTAGAAGTAGGGGAGCAGCGTCATGCGCACCTCCAGGTGCTTCCGGACGTGGTCCAAAATGTCTGCCCCAAACGACCACGGCTCTTGGTTGCCGTGGTGGCCCGAACTGTGGATGCGGCAGTAGGGATGGAAGGATCCCAGTTGCACCCAGCGGAGGAAAAGTTCGGCGTCGGGTTGTTCAATGAATCCACCGATGTCCGACCCCGCAAACCCCAAGCCCGAAAGGTTGAGGCGCTGGACCTGCCGGTTGGCGGCTGCCAGGTGTTCCCAGGAGGCCGTGTTGTCCCCGGTCCAGGTGCTGGCGTAGCGCTGGGTGCCGCTGTAGGCCGCGCGGGTTAAAACGAAGGGGCGTTTCTGGGGGGCGTGGGCCTGCAAGCCCTCAAAAGTGGCGCGGGCCATCTGCATGCCGTAGGCGTTGTGGGCCTTGCGGTGCGAACCCGGACGACCGTCCAGGTGGTGCCGAACCCCGGCAGGCAGGGTCTTGGTGGGCACATCCATCACCGCGGGTTCGTTCATGTCATTCCACAAACCGTCCAGACCGGAATCGGCTACAAAACGGGCTACCCGGTTGGACCACCAGGCGCGGACGTCGGGATGCGTAAAGTCGGGGAAGTGGCACATGCCGGGCCAGACGCGGCCGGCGAAGAGGCTGCCGTCTGCGGTGCGGCAGAAATAATCCCGCTCGATTCCTTCCCGGTAGGCGGGATCGTCGGGCTGGACGGCGATGCCGGGGTCCAAAATGGCCACGGTTTTGATGCCGAATTCGGCCAGGGCTTGAACGGTTTTCCGGGGCTGGGGAAACCGCTGGGAATCCCAGGTGAACACCCGGTAGCGGTCCATGTAGTCGATGTCCAAGTAGAGGGCGTCGCAGGGGATTTGGAGCGCGCGGAAGGTGGCGGCGATTGCCACCACTTCTTCGTGCGAGGCATAGCCCCATTTGGATTGGTGCAGCCCGAGGGCCCACATCGGAGGCAGGGGCGTTCGTCCGGTGAGGCGGGTGTAGCGGCGCACCACGTCCACCGGCCCCGGACCGGCGAACAGGTACAGGTTCATTTCGTCGCCCTCCACGTGGAGGTCCACCGCGTCCGGACGGCCTGCCCCAAAGTCAAATGCGGTGGGAGCGGTGTGGTCCAGGAAAACGCCGTAGGCCAGTCCGTCGCGCAAGCCGATGTAGAAGGGGAGGGTTTTGTAGAGGGGGTCCGTATCGACCTGGTACCGGAAGGCATCGCTGTTCCAGTGCACAAAGCGCTGGTCCTTGAGGTTCAAGCGGCCGGCCTTGTCTCCCAGACCGTAAAAGCGTTCGTTTTTGGTGCTGGCCAGGCCCAGTTCGCAGGTGTGTCCTCCGTTTTCCAGGTCCGGGGCGGCCCGAAAGCCCCGATCCGACTGCAGCAGCAACGCCCCGTCGGGGCTCCGAAGCTCAAAAGCCAGGGCTTCCTTCCACACGGTTAGGGTGGCCAGCGGCGTAGACCAGGTCCAGCGGTCGGGGGATTCGGCGGGGGAGGCAGGGGTTGGGGATGCGTCTGCGGGCTGGTCCTCAGCGGCCGCGGCGGGGCCCGCCGCGGGTGAATCTGCGCCGTTCGGATCCACCGCGTACGAAAAGTCCGGAGCCCAGTGCCGGTCGGGCCGGAACTGCAGGCGAAAGGTGTGGTTGGGTAGGGCAGAAATGCGGAGCTGCATGCCGTTGGCGCACTCCAGGAGCAAGGCGGAGCCGGTCCATTGGGCGTGCGCTACGCGGTCGGGAAAAAGGGCGTCGGTACGGGTAGGAGCGGTGTGCACAATCATGGGTTCCAAGGTACGCAACGGCCCGGTGTTGGTTCAAACCCCTGCGTCGGTTTCCATTTACACCTTAACTTTGAGCACTATGAAAAGATTCTTCTCCCTCTTACTTGCTGTTGCCCTGGCGTTGCCCACGGCGCTGCGGGCCGACGAAGGCATGTGGCTTCCGCTCTTGATGCAGAAGCTCAACTACCAAGACATGCGCAAGGCAGGTCTCAAGTTGTCTGCCAAGGATTTGTACGACGTGAACCACGGTTCGCTGAAAGACGCCATCGTTTCCTTTGGCGGATTTTGCACCGGTGAGGTGATTTCGTCCCAGGGCTTGTTGTTGACCAACCACCACTGCGGGTACGACGCCATCCAAACGCATTCCACGGTGGAGCACAACTACCTCGACGATGGTTTTTGGGCCATGACCAAGGAGCAAGAGCTCCCCAACCCCGGTTTGTACGCGGCCTTTTTGGTGCGCATGGAAGATGTTTCCAGCCAAATCAACGGCCAGTTGACCGCGGGCATGTCCGAAGACGAGCGTCGGGCAGCCATTGCAAAGGCTTCGGCCGAACTGATCAAAAAAGCCACCGAAGGCACCACCTTCAACGCTTCCGTGGAGTCCTTTTACCACGGCAACGAATTCTACTTGTTTGTCTACAACACCTTCAACGACGTTCGTTTGGTGGGTGCACCGCCTAGCAGCGTAGGCAAGTACGGCGGCGATACCGACAACTGGATGTGGCCCCGCCACACCGGCGACTTCAGCATGTTCCGCGTGTACATGAACGCCGACGGCACTCCCTCCAAAGGCTACGACAAGGCCAACGTGCCCTTGAAGCCCAAGCACCACCTGCCCGTGAGCTTGCGCGGCGTGGAAGACGGAGACTTCACCATGGTCTTCGGTTACCCCGGTCGCACCAACCGCTACATGAGCTCTTGGGGCGTACAGCAAGCCATTGACAAGTACAACCCCACCGTGGTCACCATTCGCGACGCGAAGCTGAAGACCATGAAAAAGTACATGAACGCCGACAAAAAAGTCGAAATCATGCTGTCTGCCAACTACGCCCAGACCGCCAACTACTGGAAGTACTTCATCGGCCAAACCGAGCAGCTGAAGAACAACAAGGTATTCGACAAAAAAGCCGCCCTGGAAAACAGGTTCCGCGAGTGGGTGAAGCAAGACCCTGCCCGCGCCGCCAAGTACGGCAACACGCTGCAATTGTTGGCAGAGTCCTACAGCGAGTCTGACCCCACCGTTGTTGGGGACGTGTACGTGAACGAGGCCGGTTTGCGCGGTCCTGCAGCGCCCATGTTGGCCCTGACCGGCTACCGCCGCCTGTCCATGCTCAAGAAGGACGCCTCTGCCGAAGACGTAGCCAAGTTGGCCGCTTCGCTGAAAGAAGGCGGCGAGGGTTTCTTTGCCGAGTTCCATGCGGCGTCTGACCAAGAATTGATGGCGGTTTTGTGGGAAATGTGGGCCAAGAATGTCCCCGCCGAGCAACTCCCTGCCTTCTTGTCCCAAGTGAACGCCGAGCACGGTTCCTTCGCGAATTTTGCCGCCAAAGTGTACACTACCTCGGTATTTACCGACGCTGCCCGCTACGCGGCTTGGGCGTCCAACCCCACCCTGGCCTCCGTGGAAGCCGATTTGCTGGGCGGTGCCATGAAGCAAATTTGGGACCTGCGCACCGGCGGTGCGAAAGCGCGCAAAGCCACGGCAGATAAAAAAGCCTTGGCCTACCGCCAGTGGTCTGCTGCGGTCCGCGAGATGATGCCCGAGAAGAAGTGGGCCCCCGACGCCAACTCCACCATGCGCATGACCTACGGCAAGGTGGGCAGCTACCAGCCCAAAGACGGCGTCACCTTCAAGCACTACACCACCTTGGAAGGGGTGATGCAGAAAATGGACAACAGCAATCCGGAGTTTGCCGTGCCCGCCAAACTGAAGGCCCTGTACGACGCCAAGGACTACGGCATCTACGCCAACGCCCAAGGCGAACTCCCCGTCGGCTTTATTTCCAACAACGACATCACCGGCGGCAACTCGGGTTCTCCCGTGGTCAACGCCCGCGGCGAGTTGATTGGAACCGCATTCGACGGCAACTGGGAGGCCATGAGCGGCGATATTTTCTTTGAAACGCAGCTGCAGCGCACCATCTCGTGCGACATCCGCTACGTCCTGTTCATCATCGACAAGTACGCCGGCGCCGGCCATTTGGTGCAGGAAATGACGCTGGTGAAGTAATCTCCTTCCGCGTTAACCATTTCCGCGCGAGCGGGAAGGGGCGGCCTCGGAACGAGGCCGCCCCTTTTTTATTCCGCCTCGCCGGCGCGCCAGGGATTCCCACCGGGCAATCCGGCGCGGAATTGGTACCTTTGCCCCACATTTCCGACCCCCATGCAGGTATCCCAAAAAGCCGCCCATTTAATTGGCAGCGAGATCATCAAACTCGCGGGCGAAATCAATGCGCTCAAGGCCCAAGGCAAAGACATTTTGAACTTGACGATTGGGGATTTTGACCCAGCGGTATTTCCCTTGCCCCAGGCGTTGTCCGAAGGCATCCAGGCCGCCTACCGCGCCGGGGAAACCAACTACCCCCCTGCCGACGGCATTGCCCCCTTGCGGGAGGCCATAGCGAGGTGGTACCAAGAAGACTTGGACTTGCCCTGCAATCCCCACACCGAAGTGCTGGTGGCCGGCGGCGGTCGACCCTTGATCTACGCGATTTACCAAGCGTGGGTAAACCCCGGAGAACACGTGGTGTATCCGGTTCCCAGTTGGAACAACAACCACTACACCTACCTGGCCGGAGGAACTCCCGTGGAGTTGGAAGCCTTGCCGGAAAACGGATTTATGCCCACCCCGGCGCAGGTGCTGCCCACCTTGGCGGAGGCCAGCTTGCTGGCGTTGTGCTCCCCGTTGAACCCCACCGGCACCACGTTCACCGCCGAGGGACTGGGGGCCTTGTGCGACGCCGTTTTGGAAGAGAACCACCGACGCGCCCAGACCGGACGTCGCCCTGTTTTGGTGCTGTACGACCAGATGTACTGGACCCTCACTGGCGAAGGCGTCTCCCACGTGCATCCCGTTGGTTTACGCCCGGAAATGAAAGCATTCTCCGTTTATGTGGACGGGATTTCCAAGAGCTTTGCCGCTACCGGAGTCCGCGTGGGCTGGTCTGTAGGCCCGGCGCCGCTGATTGCCAAGATGAAAACCCTTTTGGGGCATTTGGGTGCCTGGGCCCCCAAGCCCGAACAGGTAGCCGTATCCCGGTATTTGGGCACCCCCACTGCACACGAAGACGTCCGGACCATCCAAGCCGCCGCCATGGAACGCCTCCATGCCCTGCACGCCGGATTTCAGCGCCTCAAACACGAAGGACTTCCGGTAGACTCCATCGCTCCCCAAGGCGCCATCTACCTGTCCGTCCGCCTGGACTTGCCCGATGCAGCCTCCCGCTTGCTCAACGACGCAGGCATTGCCCTGGTCCCCTTTGCAGCCTTCGGAGCGTCGTCCGCCAGTCCATGGTTCCGGCTCAGCGTCGGCACCCTTTCCCTTTCCGAAATTGAACCTTTGTTGCACCGCCTGCGGTCCCTCTTTGCATGAAAAATATCCGAAACTTTTGCATCATCGCCCACATTGACCACGGGAAAAGCACCTTGGCAGACCGCTTGTTGGACGTCACCAAGACCGTTACTTCCCGCGAGAAAATGGCCCAGCTCCTGGACAACATGGACCTGGAACGCGAGCGCGGCATCACCATCAAGAGCCACGCCATCCAGATGGACTACATCCGGGGCAAGGAGCACTACCGCCTCAACCTGATTGACACCCCGGGCCACGTGGACTTTTCCTACGAGGTATCCCGGAGCATTGCCGCCTGCGAAGGCGCGTTATTGGTGGTCGACGCTTCGCAAGGAATTCAAGCACAGACCATTAGCAACTTATACCTGGCCATTGAGCACGACCTGGAGATCATTCCCGTCTTGAACAAATTGGACCTCCCCGGAGCCAATCCCGACGAGGTGTCCGACCAAATCATCGACCTCATCGGCTGCAAGTTCGATGACATTTTGCGGGTCAGTGCCAAAACCGGCGACGGCGTGCAGGTCCTATTGGACGCTATTGTGGACCGCATCCCCGCTCCCGTGGGCGACGAAGAAGCCCCTCTGCAGGCCTTGATTTTCGACTCGGTCTTCAACTCCTACCGCGGCATTGAGGCCATCTTCCGCGTGAAGAACGGCGTCATCCGCAAGGGCCAAAAGGTCAAGTTCATGGCCACCGAAAAGACCTACTTTGCAGACGAAGTCGGCATTCTGAAGCTGGACAAATCCCCCCGCGACGAGGTCCGCGCCGGTGACGTGGGCTACATCATCTCCGGCATCAAAGACGCCCGCGAAGTCAAGGTGGGAGACACCATCACATCGGTTGAAAACCCGGCCACCACCGAGATTGCAGGATTTACGGACGTCAAGCCCATGGTTTTTGCGGGCATCTACCCCGTTGACACCGAGGAATTCGAAGAACTCCGTGCCTCTTTGGAAAAACTCCAGCTCAACGACGCCTCCCTGACCTACGAGGCCGAAACCTCCGCGGCGTTGGGCTTTGGTTTCCGGTGCGGTTTCTTGGGCATGCTCCACATGGAGATCATCCAAGAGCGCCTGGAACGGGAGTTCAACATGACGGTCATCACCACCGTTCCGAACGTAAGTTACTACGCCTACATGAAGGCCGACCCCACGGCGCGGGTGCTTGTCACCAACCCGTCGGACTACCCCGACGTCACCCGCTTGGACCGCATAGAGGAGCCGTACATCAAGGCGCAAATCATCACCAAGTCGGAGTACGTAGGCGCCATCATGACCCTGTGCATCGACAAACGCGGCGAAATCAAAGGCCAGTCG
>JBILEM010000059.1:0-7550 GCA_044352085.1 Schleiferiaceae bacterium | reverse complement strand
CAAAAAGGCTTCTACCGAAGGCAAAACTCGTCCATGCCGAAGCAGAATTTTTTGCAGCTTCTGCTGGTCGGGAAGGTAGGCGGCGCGCAGCGCCGCACGCAGCGCCGCCGGCACTTCGGGCTTTCCGGCCACCTGCCACGCGGATTTTAACCGGTTCACCCAGGCCTGGGGAAGCCGGCGGCGCGCGGCGGTCGCCCAACCGCTGGCGTGCAGCCAGCGGTTCACCCGCGGGAACCGCGGGGTGCGCGCCTCAAACCGCGGTGCCTGCGGCACCTCCGTTGCACGGGGTTGGCCCAAAAAGGCCAGCACCCGGTTCCAGGTTTCCAGCGGTGCGTCCCGAAGATCGGCAAAGTCCAAAACGAGTAGCTGGCCTTCCGGGAATACCTGAAACCAGCGCTCCAAAGCGTCGGCATAAAGGCCCAGTGCGAAGAAATTCTCAGACCTCCCCCACCCCGGATGGGGAGCGCGCAAATCGGCCTCCCATTCGTCGGTGAAGGTGCTGTGCACGTAGCCGTACCGAAGGGCCATGGTGTAGTGGGAAAGCGCGCGGTCGATGGGATTTCGGAGAATGGCAATGGCCTTGGCATCGGGCCGCACGGCCGCAAGTTCCGCCGCCGCGGTCTCGGAAAACAAGTACCCGGTGCTGCATTCGCCGCGGATTTGTCCCTGCAGAGCGTCTTCAAACAGGCGCTGGTAGTGTCCGGCGTCGCGCACAAAGGAAAGGTGGACGGGTGCTAACGGTTTGCGCTGAAAATACGCCTCCGGCAAGGGCGGGTGTTGAGCGGCGTAGGCGGTGGAAAACCCTTTCGGTTCAAACTCCCGGCCAAAAAAATGGGGCTCTTTTACCGGACTGAGGTAAATGCCGGAGCAGGCGTCTAACCACCCCGCCAACTGGGTGGTCCCGGCCTTGGCTGCGCCAATTACTACAAAATCCGGGGCGTCCATTCGGGTACTCAACGCCAAAACAAAAAGGTTCGTATGCCGGTTTTGCGGTACACCGCAATCATGGCCCACAAGTTCCAAAAAGCCATGGTGGCGCTGGTTGCAATGGCGGCACCCGCAATGCCCACGGTAGGAATCAGGATGGCATTGCCTGCGATATTCACCAACACACCCACCGCCATGGTATTGCGCGCGGAATTTTCGTGGCCCGTCATATTGAGCAGATACATCACAGGACCGCAAAGGGCGTTGGTCAGTTGGCCCACCGCCAGCCAGCGCAGGGTTCCGGCCTGGCTGCTGAAGTCCGCTCCAAAAAAGCCCAAAAACCACGGAGCACCTGCCACCAAAACCAAAAAGGCGGGAACGGCCACTACCGTATTGATCCAGGCAATGCGTCGAACGGCATTTTGCAGCAATTCCTTGTTTCCTTGCGCCCAATAACGGGCGATGTCGGGCGCCGCTTGGGCATTGACGGCAAATTGCGCAAACACAATGAGCGTGGCCACCTTAAAGGCAACTCGGTAAAGACCGACGGCACTTTCGTCCAAAAAATACCCGAGCATGAGGGTGTCCGACCACATCAATACCAGGTACAGCAAACTGCTGACCAGCATGGAGGTGGCTCCGGGCAGGGCCATTTTCCATTCGTTCCATTGGTCGCGAAAAGGCACATCCCTTTCCGAAGACCAATAACGGGACCAGGCATTCCACAAATAAAAAGGCACAAGCACCACCCCCAAAACGGTTACCGGTGATACGGTGTCGGTGTCTATGGGAACGACAAACAAGAATACGGAGGCCAACAAAGTGAGGGTGCCGTACTGCCACAGTCCGTACGCCAGTAAATTGTTTTTAGCCCGAAAAACGTCGGACCGCAGTTGAAACCAGCCCCACGGGATGAGCACCACGGCCGCAACCCTCAACGAGGTTGGAAGTTGGTCGGAATGGAACCAGGTACCTATTAAGTCGGCTCCAAAAATCAAGGCCAAGCCCAGAATCATTCCGGTAAGAAAGACAAACGTGAAGGCCGCCGTCACTACGGAAGCCTGCTTTTTCTTATTGCCCTTGCGGGCGAGCACCTCCCGCACCACAATCCCGTCCCAGCCCCACCGGTTGAGGGCGCTGGCCAAAGACAAGACGGTGAAGGCCAATTCAAACGAGCCGTATCCTTCCTTGCCGTAGTGTTTCACCAAGAGGAAAACAAAAGCGTATCCGGAAAGGGCACCCAGCACTTTGAGCAGGAGCACCAAGGCACTGCCGCGCAACAAGCGTTCCCAATGCGGGGGGATTTTCCATTTCGCCATCGGTGCAAAGGTCTTACTTTTGAATGGATGAACCGCAGACTACGCATTGCTGTCAACGGCCGGTGGCTCTTGGCCTCCGGATTGGACGGAACCGGCTGGTACACCCGTGCCTTGCTGGAACGCATGGTAGCGGCGCATCCCGAAGTCGATTGGCACATTTTGGTGGACCGGCCTTCCTCCGGACAGTGGGATTTCTTGCAAACCGCCACGGTTCATGTGGTTCCTCCCCCGGCCCGGCACTGGACGCTTTGGCACCTGTGGAACCGGTTGGCGGTCCCGGCGGCTTTGCGTCGGATTCGCCCCGACGTTTATTGGTCCCCCGACGGCATGCTGCCTCTTCGTTCCGGAATTCCCCAGGTGGGCACCGTGCACGACCTCGGCTTTGTACACCGTCCCCAAGACTTGCCCCGCGTGTTGGGAGCGTACTACCGGTGGATGTACCGTTCCAGCGTCGCCCAAGCCGACCATCTCCTCACCGTAAGCCGGACCACCCAGAACGACCTTCGGACCACCTACGGCGTGGCAAACCGTTCCGTCACCGTGACCTACAACGCGCCGCAGCGGTCTTTTCGGCCCCTGTCCGTGGACGAGGCCCATGCCGCCCGAAGCCGCTGGACCCTGGGGCGTCCCTACTTTTTGGCGGTAGGCTCCTTTACCCCGCGCAAAAACCTCCCCACCCTGGTTCGGGCATTCGACGCCTTCAAAAAACAAACCGGTTTGCCGCACGAATTGGTTTTGGTGGGCGACGCCCTGCATACCGAACCGGATTTTCAAAAAGCCCTGAAAGAGATGACCCACCGTTCGTCGGTGTTGTTTCCCGGGCGCGCGCATTCCGACGCCCTCCAAGGGTTGTTGGGCGCCGCCGAAGCCCTGTGTTTTCCTAGCTACTTGGAAGGATTCGGCATTCCTTTGGTGGAAGCGATGCAAGCCGGCACCCCCGTAATCAGCAGCTCAACCTCTTGCATGCCCGAAATTCTGGCCGACGCAGGCGTGTTGGTCGCTCCGGACGACGAACCGGGTTGGGCGAATGCCCTGGCCCGGGTGGCCGCCTGGACCTTGGACGAACGGGCGCAGCGTATCCAACGCGGCTTGGACCGAGCGCGCGATTTTTCGTGGGATACCTCCGCACAAACCACTTTTGACGTTTTGCACCGTGCGGCAAGCAGGCGTTGACGAAGCCGGTCGCGGCTGTTTGGCGGGCCCCGTTGTGGCCGCCGCGGTGGTGCTGCCTCCGGGCTATGTCCTGCCCGGTTTGACGGACTCCAAGAAACTCAGCGCTTTGCAACGGGAGCGGCTGCGCCAGCAGCTGGAAGCCGATTTACCCGCTGGATCGTGGGCCATCGGTGAGGCCTCCCCAGCCGAAATCGACGAACGCAACATCCTGCAAGCGACTTACCTCGCCATGCACCGCGCCATTGCCCAACTGAAACCGGTACCCACCGAACTCCTCATCGACGGCAACCGATTTGCCCCCTACCCCTCCCTGCCGCACCGCTGCGAAGTCAAAGGGGATGCCCGATTTGCCTGCATATCTGCCGCCAGTATTTTTGCCAAAACCCACCGAGACACGCTGATGGATGCTGCCCACACAAAGTTCCCCGCGTACGGATGGAACGTCAATAAAGGATACCCCACCGAGGCCCACCGGTTGGCGCTGGAAGAACACGGTGAAAGTCCTTTGCACCGCTCCACCTTCAAGCGAAAACCTGTTTCCTTGCGGTTGTTTGCTGGCGCTACTTGGCTCGTTGCATCGTCCGTCTTTTTTGCTTCCTGTTCCCCCGATTCCGCGCCTGCCCTTTTGGACCGCGCCCTGCCGTCCAATAGCACCGTTGTTGTCCCTTGGTCTTCCGACGAACACGCCCAAAGAGACCGGTCTTCCGCATGGAGAGGATGGCGGAACCAGTCGCCCCTGGAAGCACTGGGTGCAGGACTGTTAGACAGTGCTGCCTCGGGAGCCGAGGGCCGGCTGGTTTGGCACCGAACGGGCGCTTCAGGCATGGGATGGCTATGGCTGGGGCAGCGCCAAGACTTTCCCGGCTGGCGAAATAAATCCGACTGGTGGGGCGCAGAGAACTCAACCTCAAGGCCTTATGCCCAAGGCACCGTCTGGTCCTTAAAAACCCCGGAAGGACTTCTCTTTTTGGGCGAAAAAGAGGACCTACTGGCATTGTCATCCCATGAGCAACTGGTCGACGAAGCCCTTAGGCAAATGGATGTGGAGGTCCCTGTTCCAACCGTACTCCCAGCCTGGCAGCCCGCCCCTTGGATGCCTTCACCCTCTGCTTTGGTAGCCTCCCCGAGCTCAGCCCCTTCCGAGCGATTTTGGCCCTTGGCCCAATGGGACACCCTGCCTTCCCCCTGGCCGGGCTGGAGCGCGGAGTGCGTAGGGACACGTCCAGCCGACGGGCAAAGCTCCCGAATGGCCCATGGCCCCGGGGAAGTTCCCTGGCAAGCATGGACCCATCCGAATTGGCGTTCCGTGGATTTGCGGGCGGCAGATGGCAAAGACTCCTTGGACAACCTTCCTCCACGTGCCGATGGCTACTGGTGGGGCCGCGTCCAAGGCGTTGTGCGGGGACTGCCCGTGCAAGGGTGGATGATTTCAACTCCTGATTCCACAACAGCTTGGAACCTGCAAGAAGAGGCAAGAAAATGGGTCAAAGCCCCTCCCGGTATCCTTTTTCGGGCAACTGCTCAAGTTGGGGTCTGGGCCTCCAGCGAGGCCGAGCTCCAAGTTCTAGTGGAATTCATCCGCACCCAAACGACTTACCCCCTCCCCCCAGAGGCACCCCGCACCTGCCACGCTTTTGGGATGCGCACCACCCCAGACGCTGCTTTCTCTACGTGGCTCCAGTGGGAAACCCAGTCGGGCGAAAAGAGCCAGTTTACCTTGTGGGCGACCACGCCTCCCAGCTTTACCGCAGCAGCACCCGCTCCCCAGGAGTGAGCTGCTCGCCGGCCTCCCAGTTGTTGATCGCATAAAGCGATTTAACCCGGATTCCGTAACGCTGCGCCAGTGCCCAGGGGGTGTCTCCCGCCACGACGGTATGGATCGGTTGGTCCTTGGTGGTTCTGGCCTTTTTCCGCTTTAAATAAATCGGCATACCCGGTTGGACCGGCGTGTACAGCAAGGCGTCGTTGTGACGCAGCAGCGTTGCCACCGCCATCCCTGTTTCTCGCGAAACCTCGTCCCAGGTTTGGTCTTTTTGGGCGATGTAAAAAGGCACCCCGTGAAGGGTGGCAGCTCCGTCCAGGGCTTGTTTGCGGCGATTCTTGCGCGAGTCCGCAACTTCTCCCCCCTTGGTCGGCCGGTCAAATCGATCCAATTCGTTGGTTTCGATTAGTTTAATCAGGCGCTCTGCATAGTCCGGCGCGGTGGCGTACCCTGCCTTCTTCAGCCCGTTGGCCCACCCCTTGTAGTCGGTGGGAGGCAATAGAAACAACTCGGTATATCGGCTGCGGGTCTTTAGAAACAGGCTGTGGTCGCGGTAGCTTTCCTCGACGCTGCCGTACACCCGGAAACATTCGTCCGGACGGTCGTCGGTCAGCAACAACGATGCACCCGTCCAGCCTTGGTGGCATTTGATGCCAAAATGGTTGTTCCCTTCCCGGGCCAGTCGGCTTTTTCCGTCGGCGGACTCCAAAATCCCCTGGGCCAATGTGATGCTCGCGGGAATGCCGTAGGCGCGCATTTCTGCAACGGCAAGCGGGGCATGGCGTTCGATGTAATCCAACCGAATTGCCACCTGGGATTGCGCCCATACAACAGGGCCAAAAAACGCACCCATCCCCAAGGCAACAGCCCAAACAAATCCGCGACTTTTCATGAATGCAAAGGTCTTTCTTTCCGACCTTTGCAAAACCTTTGCCAAATGAAAAATCTAGACCCTGAAGATTTCTACCGCACCCCCGAAGGGTACCTGGTTTTTACGGAAGTCTACCATTTGAAAAGGGGCCACTGCTGCCAAAGCGGTTGCCGGCACTGTCCTTATGGGTTCGATCCCAAAAAAGGCGCCATTGACAAAAACCCGTCGTCCAAATCCACCGATTTATGAACTTCCAAGAGGCCCTTCGGGCGGGAATTCCTGCCCACCTGCCCGCTCACCCCGGCTGGGACCCATCGGTTTCCCATGCACCCAAACGCAAGGACATTCTCACCCCGGAAGAAAAAGTACTGGCCATCAAGAACGCCTTGCGCTACATTCCGGTCGAGCACCACGCCGTCATGGCCCCGGAATGCGCCCAGGAATTGCAGGAATTTGGACGCATTTATTTGCACCGCTACCGGCCGACGTACGCCATGTACGCCCGACCTATCGGAGAGTACCCTGCTGAAAATGAGCAAGCAGCCTCCATCATGCTCATGATCCATAACAACCTGGATCCCGCAGTGGCCCAGCACCCCCACGAATTGATTACCTACGGGGGCAACGGGGCGGTGTTCCAAAACTGGGCACAGTACCTGCTGACCATGCAGTACCTGACCCAGTTGAAGGAAGACGAAACCTTGCACCTGCACAGCGGCCACCCCCAAGGGGTTTTCCCGTCCACGGCCTGGGCTCCCCGCGTGGTCGTCACCAACGGCATGGTCATCCCCAACTATTCCAAACCCGACGACTGGGAGCGATTCAATGCCTTGGGGGTATCCCAGTACGGCCAAATGACCGCCGGAAGCTACATGTACATCGGCCCTCAAGGCATTGTCCACGGCACCACCATCACCGTCATGAATGCCGCTCGGAAATTTACCCGCGGACCGTTGGAAGGAAAATTGTTTGTAACCGCCGGTCTGGGCGGCATGAGTGGAGCGCAGCCCAAGGCCGCTAAAATTGCTGGTCTGGTCAGCATCACCGCAGAAATCAATGCCGCCGCCGCCGAAAAGCGGCACGCCCAAGGATGGGTGGACCGGTTGGTCTACACCGCAGACGAAGCCATCGACCTGGCCCTGGAAGCCCAAGCCGTTCAGGGCAACACCTCCATCGCCTTTGTGGGCAATACGGTGGATTTGTGGGAAAAATTGGTAGAGCGCACCATCCACGTAGATTTGGGATCGGACCAAACCTCCTTGCACAACCCGTGGGCCGGTGGGTACTACCCGCAAGGATTCACCTACGACGAGGCCAACGCCCTCATGGCGTCGGATCCCGAGCGTTTCAAGTCCGAGGTCCAAGCCACCTTGCGGAACCACGTGCGGGCCATCAACACCTTGCACAGCCGGGGAATGTATTTCTTTGACTACGGCAACGCCTTCTTGTTGGAATCCAGCCGTGCCGGCGCTGAGGTAGCCGGGTCCAACGGCCTGGA
>JBILEM010000058.1:0-7662 GCA_044352085.1 Schleiferiaceae bacterium | reverse complement strand
GCGCACCGGGAGGGTGGCCCACCTGCAATTTGACCGAGGTGGCAATGTATTCTCCGCAGTCCCAGAAACTTGTGGTGGGTTCTACGGTCAGCACGTAGGTGGCGCTGGCAATGGCAAACACCAACCATCCGAGCAGGTTGTTGGTGCGGTTGTACGTGGAAGCGTTCATTCTTTCGCTGGCTTTAGTCGCAATTTAGGCCAACGAAGATAAGGAATTTGAGGGGCCAATAACCCGATTACGAAGCGCTAGCGCCCAGCTTTTTGTGAATCAATGCGTGAAGTTTGCGTTCCAATGCGGGAAGTTGGACGTGGGCCAAGGCATCGTTGGCAAAGGCCAGCATCAACAAGGCCCGCGCTTCGGCTTCGGGAATCCCTCGGGCGCGCAAATAAAACAAGGCATCGGCGTCCAGCTGGCCTACGGTGCACCCGTGGGAGCACTTGACGTCGTCGGCAAAAATCTCCAACTGCGGCTTGGTGTCAACCTCCGCGCGGTCGTCCAGCAGCAGGTTGTCGTTCTGTTGGAAGGCCAGGGTTTTTTGGGCGTGGGGGCGGACCATGATCTGGCCGTTGAATACCCCGCGGGACTTCCCGTCAAACAGGCCTTTGTACACTTCGTGGCTGGTGCAATGCGGCACGGCGTGGTCCACAAACGTCCGGTGGTCCACGTGTTCCTGCCCGTGAATCAAGGTGAGGCCGTGCAGGTGCGCCTCGGCGTTGCTGCCCATCAGGGCAAACCGCAACTCATTGCGGGTCAGACGACCTCCGCAGCTAAAGGTGTTGACAACCACCTGGCTGTCCCGGTCTTGGTGCACAAAGGTGGCGTCCGTGAGCGTGGCCGTGGATACGTCGTTTTGCAACTTGGTGTACCGAACCCGGGCGTTGGGGGCGGCATGGATTTCGGTTACGGCGTTGGTCCAATGGGCCTTTCCGTTCAACGACTGGTGGCGTTCCACGATTTCGACTTGGGCCCCTTCCTCGACCTCCACCAAGTTGCGGATTTGGGCGAAAAGGGGCTCGTCAGAGGTGGTGAAATAAAACACCTGAATCGGCTTGTCTGCCACCAAATTCTTGGGAATGCGGACCACGGCTCCCTCGCGGGCCAGCGCCCGGTTCAGAAGGACCAGGGGCTCGTCCAAGGTGTCCAGCGCGGCAAAATGGTCGTGCATCCAGGCCGGTGATTTTCGCCAGGTGCTGCCCAGGGTGCAGACGTCCAGCCCGTGGTGGGTGGTGCTGCTCAACCACGACGAATACACGCCGTTTACAAATACCACGCGGTAGGAATCCACTTCGTCCAAGAAGTAGGACTCAATGTCTTTGAATTCCAGGGCATGCCCTGGGGCCGTGGCAAAAGGGGCGACCGGCCGCGGATGTTCCGCTACCTGGGATTTCAACGAGGTGTACTTCCAGGACTCCGATTTTTTGGTGGGGAATCCCAAAATCTCAAACCGCTCCAGGGCTTCGCGCCTTTTGGCGGCGATGGCTTCACCGCCCTCGCGGGCCAGCGATTCCTCGTTTTCCGCGTACAAATTCAGCAAAGAGTCGCGCATCATTGGGCCGCGTTTTCTTTCTTGATCCAGTCGTAGCCGCGTTCTTCCAGCTCCAAGGCCAGGTCTTTGGTTCCGCTTTTTACGATTTTCCCGTGCAGCAATACGTGCACGTAGTCCGGTACGATGTAGTCCAAAAGGCGCTGGTAGTGGGTGATGACCACCACGGCGTTGGTGGGGCTTTTCAGGGCATTCACCCCTTGGGCCACAATCCGCAACGCGTCAATGTCCAAACCGCTGTCGGTTTCGTCCAAAATCGCCAAACGGGGCTCCAGCATGGCCATCTGGAAGATCTCGTTCCGTTTCTTTTCTCCACCGGAAAATCCCTCGTTCAAGGAGCGGCTGAGGAAGCTCTTGTCCATTTCCAAAAGCTCCAATTTCTCGCGCATTTTCTTCAACAGAACGGCGGCTTCCATGGGGTCTTCTCCGCGCGACGCCCGGTGGGCATTGATGGCGGTTTTGATGAAATTACTCACCGACACACCGGGAATTTCCACGGGGTACTGAAAGCTCAAAAACACCCCGCGGTGGGCACGTTCTTCGGGAGATAAATCCAACAAGGATTCGCCGTCCAACTCGACGCTGCCTCCTGTCACTTCGTATTCTTCGCGTCCGGCAATGACGCTGGAGAGGGTACTTTTTCCCGACCCGTTGGGGCCCATGATGGCGTGAACCTCTCCCGGCTTGACCACCAAGTCAATGCCTTTAAGGATGGCGGTTCCGTCGGACAGGCCGGCTTGTAAATTGTGAATGGATAGCATGCGAATGGCGTGTTGAGAATAGGGTTTTGGGGAGGATTAACCGACGGAGCCTTCCAAGCTGATGGCCAGGAGTTTTTGGGCTTCTACCGCAAATTCCATGGGAAGTTGGTTCAAGACGTCCTTGCAATAGCCGTTGACAATCAAGGCAATGGCGGACTCGGTATCCATGCCGCGTTGGTTGCAGTAGAAAATTTGGTCTTCGCCGATTTTGCTGGTGGTGGCTTCGTGTTCCACCTGCGCGGTTTTGTTTTGGATCTCGAGGTAGGGGAAGGTGTGGCTTCCGCATCCGTCGCCCATCAACAGGGAGTCGCACTGGGAGAAGTTGCGCGCGCCTTCGGCGCGCGGCCCCACCTTGACCAACCCGCGGTAGCTGCCGTTGCTGTGACCGGCGCAAATCCCCTTGCTGATGATGGTGCTTTTGGTGCGCTTGCCCAAGTGGATCATTTTGGTGCCCGTGTCCGCCTGCTGGTAGTGGTTGGTAACCGCTACGCTGTAGAATTCACCGATGCTGTCATCGCCCTTCAGAATGCAACTGGGGTACTTCCAGGTCACAGCGGACCCTGTTTCCACCTGCGTCCAGGAGATTTTGGCGCGCTTCTCGCAAATGCCGCGCTTGGTCACAAAATTGAAAACGCCTCCCTTGCCTTCGGCATCGCCCGGGTACCAGTTTTGGACCGTGGAATACTTGATTTCGGCGTCGTCCAGGGCGACCAGTTCGACCACCGCTGCGTGCAGCTGGTTTTCGTCGCGGGAAGGAGCGGTGCACCCTTCCAAGTAGCTCACGTAGCTGCCTTGGTCGGCAATCAACAAGGTCCGCTCAAATTGACCGGTACCGGCTTGGTTGATGCGGAAGTAGGTTGATAACTCCATGGGGCACCGAACGCCTTTGGGGATGTAGCAAAAACTGCCGTCCGTAAAGACGGCGCTGTTCAAGGCGGCGAAGAAATTGTCGGTCCGCGGAACGACGGTTCCCAAGTATTTGCGCACCAAATCCGGATGCTCCTTTACGGCGTCGGAAATGCTGCAAAAAATAATGCCCTTTTCCGCCAAAGTGGCTTTGAAGGTGGTGGCCACACTCACCGAGTCGACCACGACGTCCATGGCCACTCCGGTCAGACGTTTTTGCTCGTCCAGGCCAATGCCCAATTTCTCAAAGGTTTTGAGCAGCTCGGGATCCACTTCGTCCAGGCTGTTGACCTGTTTTTTAACGGGAGCCGAATAGTAGGAAATGGCCTGGTAATCCGGCTTTTGGTAGCGAACGTTGGCCCATTCCGGCTCGGTCATTTCTTGCCAAATCCGGAAGGCCTCCAGGCGCCAGTCGGTCAGCCATTCGGGCTCGTTTTTCTTGGCAGACAAGGCGCGAATCACGCCCTCGTCCAGGCCGGGAGGCAGGTTGTCCGACTCAAATTCCGTGGTGAATCCGTACTTGTATTCGGAGGTGGTGACGCCGTCTAAAATCTCGTCTTGGCTCATACCGCAAAGGATTCGCCGCAGCCGCACGTGCGCGAGGCATTGGGGTTGTTAAATACGAAGCCTTTACCGTTGAGTCCGCCGCTGTAGTCCAGGGTGGTCCCCAACAAATAAAGGAGGCTTTTTTTCTCGACCAAAACTTTCACCCCTTCGGCTTCAAACGTTTGATCGCCGTCTTCGGGAGCGTCCACAAAGCCAAATTCGTAGCTGAGTCCGCTGCAGCCTCCACTTTTGACGCGAACACGCACAAAGCCATCCGCCCGGCCTTCTTCCCGAAGGAGGCGTTGGATTTCGCGCGCTGCGGTTTCTGAAACATGCACCATGGGGTGGGACTTGGTTTAGGAACTGTTGTTGGATGGACCCAGTTCAACACCGGTTTCATGAGATTAACCGCGAAATCCGAATGCTTGTTTAGAACGGGTCTAAATTTTGAACAAAAGTACGTCTCGTTGTGTCTTGCTGCAAGAAAAAAGGAGGGCTGCCCCACGGGGCAGCCCTCCTTAAAAAACCTGCTCGGTGCAGCTTACAAATCCCACTTCACGCCCAAGTTGGCGCGCAATCCGTAGTATTCAGCCTGCATCGTGTACTCCTTTGAGTTTTGGAAGTAGCGCAGCGGTTGGTTCGTCAAGTTGTTCACGTCGGCGAAAATGCGAACCTTCTTGGTCAAACTGTAGTACGCATTGAAATCCAGGAACGACTGGGCGCCGTAGAAGCGGTCCTCGGTAGCGTCTCCGCCGTACTCGTCCACATAGCTAGCCGCATGGTTGAAGCTCAAGCGCGCCATAAACTTCTTGGTGTCGTACGCCAAAGAAGCGTTCAACATCACAGGTGCAGTACCCGCCAAAGACGTTACCTCGCCTTCGCGAATGCCGTCGGTGGTGGAGCGCGTTACGGTACCGTTGGTGTAGAAGTTAAACGACTTCCAAATGCCGGTGTTGCCCAGCGAGCGCTGGAAGGCAACCTCCAAACCAGAAACGGTAGCGAAGTTTCCGTTTTCCGGACGATCCGTTTGGAACAACTCGCCGCCGAACAACTCCTCGCCGCGCTTCGTGTAAATGAAGTTGTCGATGTACTTGTAGAAACCGCCCACAGACACCAGGCCGATGTTCTTGAAGTAGCTCTCGTAGCTCAAATCGACGTTGGTTGCGCGGGCTGCACGCAAGTTGGGATTGCCAAAAGAAGCTTCGGAATCGTCAAACGAGAAGGCCGCAAACGGAACCAAATCGTAGTAGTTGGGGCGGGCCAAGGCGCTGGTACCGGCCAAGCGAACCACGCTGTTCTTGGAAACTTGGTACTTCAACAACAGGCTGGGCAACAAATTATTGTACGTGCTGCTGTTGGAGGAGTCGGTCTTGGTTCCTTCGTCCAGGTTGAAAAGATTACCGGAATAAACGTTTTGTGTTTGCTCCCAGCGAACGCCACCGATGGCGGTCAGTTTCTTCCACGTGCGGGTGTACATGGCGTAGGCACCCAAGATGTTTTCGTTGGCCGTGTATTCCTCCGCAGCGTACTCTTCTGGAACGTCTTCTCCGGTGAATTCGTCAGCGTTCGTGAAATTGTACGCACCCAAAGTTTCGGGATTGAAGAACCGCTGCGTGCCGTCTTTTGCGAAGAAATCAGAGCCTGGAATGAACGCGTCCATGCGCGGTGTGGCCAAGGCGTTGTCTTGCAAAGTGGGCTCGTCGTTGTTGAATTCATAGGCCATAAAATCCAAATCGCGCTCCTTCGTTTTGGTGCGCAAACGTGCGCCAAACTTCAGGTTTCCGTTGGCCACGGGCAAGGTGAAATCCAAGCGCGCGTTGCGGTCCCGATCAAAGGTATTTTGGTTTTGCTCCGTCATTTCGTGCAGGCCGAAATCTTCCGACACCGATCCTTTTCCAGTAGCGGCGAAGACCATGCGCATGGGGTCGTTGTTGGTGATTTCCAGTGGTGCACCCTTTACGCGGTATTGGATGTAGCGCTCGTTGGGGCGCAGCTCGTTGGCAAACGATTGGTTGGCACTCCAGTCCATTTTCAGTTGGCCAAAAAGGTGCTCGCCGCGCAGCGCGAAGTTGTTCATGTTTTGGTTCTCCAAACGGGCATTTTTGGTGTCGGCGCCACCGCCCTTGGTCTGCATGCGGATTTCTCCCTCGTACGTACCGTCCTCCAACAATTCGATGTCCTTGTACCGGATACGGAAACGGTTTTCCCAGTCTTTGCGGTTGGACACCATGGACGAGAAGAACAAAGTGTGACCGGGGGCCAAACGGTAGTCCGCATTGACCGATAGGTTCTGGCGCAAACGCTGAACGTCGTAAACACGTACTTCGTAGTTGGTCACCATGGGCTCAGCGCCGGAAAAGTCCCATTCCATTTCGTAGTTGTCCGACCCGAAAACATTGTCCTTGCGCGATCCACTTACCACCAAGCCCAAGCGGTCATTAGCGAAGCGATCTGCGTACGAAAAACTTCCGTTGAGTGTAGTCGCCTGGCGCAAGGCATTGTACTGCAATCCGCCGTTGACAAAGGCACGACGTCCGCCTACTGCGGCACGGGTAACCAAATTCACGGAACCGCCGATGGCGTCGGCATCCATATCGGGGGTCAGCGTTTTGTTCACCTCCAGCGTTTGGATCATGTCCGCTCCAATCAAGTCCAATTGGATATTGCGGTTGTCGCCCTCTGCGGAAGGAATGCGCTCGCCGTTGATGGTGACGCTGTTCAACTGAGGAGCCAAACCACGCACAATGATGTTGCGGGCCTCGCCTTGGTCGTTCTGCATGGTGATGCCGCTCACGCGCTTCAACGCGTCACCAATGTTGTCGTCCGGGAAACGACCTACTTGGTCCGATGACACTACGTTGGTGGTGTTGACGTTGCTTGCCTGCTTGTTGATGGCCTTGGCCTGCCCCTGCAGGTACGAGCCGACGACGTTCGCTTCAGACAAGGTGTTGGCGGTCAACGACGTCTTCAGTACGACGTGCGAGCCCGCTTGAATGGTTTTGGTTACTTGGTCGTAACCGGGATATTCCAGGACCAACGAGTGAGCACCGTCGGAAACTTGGTTGAAGCTGAATCGACCTTGTGCATCGGTGTACGTTTTTGCAGCACCGTCGAGCAGAATGACCGCACCGGGGAGTGGGATGTTGGTCTCGTCGACCGCGACTCCCGTTACGGGTTTTTGTGCCCACAAGGACCCGGCCGTCAAGACCAGTCCAAAGGCGAAAGTAAGGATGTGTTTCATGGTTCGAATTCCTTTTTTGGAATTGCAAGAATGCCCCCATTTCTGTTAAGGGAATGTTTCCAAAATGATAAATAATTGGACGTAACCGAATGATAATCATTCGATAACAGAGACGTGCCGATTTCAATCCATTTCCTGACGGCTCGTGTTCACTCCAAAGTAGAGCGGTATTGTTTGGGGTTTGTTTTGGAAGGTTGAATTCTTGCAATTCAATAAATAGCATATCTTTGTTAGTCCTATAAACCGGCAAACACCAAACTCGGAATCCTGTGAACCCTTTTTCCCTCACCGACGCCCGCTTGGGCCAACACCTTTTCCACGCACTCTGTGCGCAGGACCGGGTGGAGCTTCCCGGTTGGGGCGTGTTTGTGGTGACCCCCTACGGTGCGGACATCCAACTGGTCTCCGGGCTTTTTTTGCCTCCTGCTCGGCGGGTTGCTTTTTACCCGGATGCAGCGGTTCGTGGAAATGCTTTTGTCCAGCAAGTCGCCCATGTGGAACAGGTTTCCTTGGCGGACGCAGGCCGCGTGGTCCTCGATGTAGTGCGCTCGTGGCGCGTTCGACTGGACCGAGGCGACCGGATTGTTGTGGAGGCCATTGGTGCATTTTCCATGCGGAGCGGTTTCCAGTGGGTCTTCCAACCGGCTTTGGAGGCCAACTTCCT
>JBILEM010000057.1:0-7704 GCA_044352085.1 Schleiferiaceae bacterium | reverse complement strand
AGAATTTACCGTATAAGTAGCTGTCTGACAATGTTTTGTCCTCTACTATGGGGAACAGTTGAAACAGCGAGTCGGCGTAATGCGTCAAAACCGCAGCGAGCAAAAAGTACTTCACCGCGCCCAGGAATCCCCCCACAGCCCGGTTGGCCCAGCCCATCCAAACCCATTTTAAGGCCACTGTAAGCGCTTTTCCAAGCAAAATAACGACCACCATCACTCCCACAAAAAGCAACAAGAAGGCCGCCGCCTGAGCCCCCTTGGGCCCCGCGTCAAATACGACCTGCAACCAGGCGGCCAAGTCGCTTTTGAACCACCGCGCGGCGAAAATGCCTAAAACAATGCCCACCAATCCCGACCATTCGTTGACGGCACCGCCCCAAAGGCCTTTTCCGACGCCATACAGGATAGGGGCCATTAAAATCCAGTCCAAAATTCCCATCCGTTAAAGGTACATTTGAATTGTGGAAGAGTTAAAAGCCAAATGGGAGCGCGTGGTAGAAGTAGCTACGGCGCGTTTTTCGCCCGGAGACCCCTTGGATGTTGATTCCTTGGTCTTCATTGTGGGACTTCAGGAAGTCAATCAGCCGCATCAAAAATGGTCCAAAGAGGCCAAATTGGACCTGATGCATGTCGGTATTTGCCGGTTGTTGGAGCCGTTGGGGTATTACCGTTTGGAAGGCCGGGATGCAGACGGTTGGCCGCATTACGCATTGGTGGAGGCCTTGCCTCACCTCAAAGCCGGACAGCAATCGCTGCTTATGAAAGAAGCGTTGGTCGGTTACTTTGAGGAGAACGGCTGGATCGATTGAGTCCATCGCGCAACCGATTTGCGCACGTTTGGGCACAAAAAAACCCGCCAGAGCGGGTTTGTAAGGAGCAACGAAGCGTTTAGCACCCGGAAGCACCGCCGGAATACGGAAGAACCACCACTTTAAGTTCCACCACGCTGTCTGCAATGAGTTTGACAAATCCACATCCTTCAACCAAGGGTGGATTTCCGCCTTTGGACGCTTTCACCTGAAGGACAGCCTCATAAGGGTAGGTGTGGATACCGGTTTCCCCAAAGACGTTGGTGGTGTCGTTGAAGTCGGGAATGGCGTTCACGACCGGAGCGGTGGCACGAACCACGGCATTTTGAATGCGAATGCCGTCCTCATTGACCACTACAATGCGGAAGGAGTAAACGGGCAATTCTTTTTTGCAAGAACCTGCGCTCAAGAGCACCAGCGCCAAGCCGACGAAGGTAAAGAAGGACTTTTTCATGGGGCACAACCGTTGTCAAGTACGCCGTAAGGTTTTAAAATAACGACGACCTCTTTGTTAATTCCGGGCTCAAAATAGACATACGAACAGCCTTTCCAGCCGCCTTTTCCACATTCAATATCGAAGAAAGCCGGCAGGTCGTGCCGGAAAATGGCTTCGCCCGAAGGTTCCGAGTACCGGTAGCGATTGACCACAGATGATCCCCCGTTTACAGGGGCATACAACCGTACCAACGCATTTTGAATGGGAATGCTGTCTGCATTCATAACGCGCACCTTGATTTCCCCAAATTCACGCGGTTGCTCGTAGCAACCCGTTAGAAACAAGGGAAGGGCGATGAGGGCCACAAGGGCACTCCAGGAGGGAATACGAAGGCGCATGGTTTTCGTTACTTTTGCAAGCTAGGCAAGGAACAAATATAATGAAAGAAGCCATTGAGGCGCATCTGCGCCAAGTAGAGGACTTTGTGCCGGCGGACGCCGCCGCGTTAGAGGCCTTCCGCGTTGCGTATTTGGGAAAAAAGGGACACGTAACCGGGTACTTTTCGGACTTTAAATCGGTTCCTGCAGAGGAGAAAAAGCAATTTGGGCAGTGGGTAAATACCCTAAAGCAAGCGGTTGAGGACAAATTGGAACGCTACCGCGAGCAATTTTCTTCTCAATCGCAGCGCACCGGAGAGGACGTTACCCGTCCCGCGGTGGACTTCACCCCCGGGGCTTTTCATCCCATCACCCTGGTTCGAAACGAGATTGTGCGCATTCTGGAACGGATGGGTTTTGCCGTGGCCGAGGGTCCGGAAATGGAGGACGACTGGCACAATTTCAGCGCCCTCAACTTCCCCGAAGACCATCCGGCCCGGGACATGCAGGACACCTTCTTTTTGGCGCGCCATCCCGACTGGGCCCTCCGCACCCACACGTCCAGCATTCAGGTGCGCTCCATGGCTCACCAGGAACCGCCCATTCGCATCATTGCTCCCGGTCGGGTATTCCGCAATGAGGCCATTTCGTCGCGTTCCCACTGCGTTTTTCATCAGATCGAGGGACTTTATATCGACAAGAACGTCTCTTTTGCGGACTTGAAACAGACGTTGCTGGAGTTTGCACGTGCTTTCTTTGGAGAAAAAACCCAAATACGGCTGCGCCCTTCCTACTTTCCGTTTACCGAACCTTCAGCCGAGGTGGATATTTGGTGGGGCTTGGAAAACGAGGTGGACTACCGCATGACCAAGGGAACCGGCTGGTTGGAAATTATGGGGTGCGGCATGGTAGATCCCGCTGTTTTGGAATCCAGTGGCATTGATTCCGAGGTGTATTCCGGTTTTGCTTTTGGCATGGGCATAGAGCGAATTGCCATGCAGCGTTTCCAGATTCCGGACATTCGCGCCTTCTACGAGAACGATACGCGCTTTTTGCGGGCTTTTCAGGGCGCGTTGTAATCACGGCGCCCAAGCAACAAAAAACGCGCCCCACGGGGCGCGTTTTGCGTTTTAAACGGCTGCGGGGACTATTCCACCACCGAAATTTTCATCATATTGGTGGTTCCGCGTGCCGCAATGGGCATGGACGCCACCGTGATGACGGTTTCACCGCGTTGGATGTACTCCTTCTCCCGGAGAATTTGCAAAACGTCTTCAAACGTTTGGTCGGTGCTGACCATGCCGTCGTAGAAAAACCCTCGAACGCCCCAAAACAAATTCAGTTTGTTCAAAATTTGGCGGTTGGAGGTGAACACACAGATGCTGGATGCCGGGCGGTGGGCAGAGATTTTCTGAGCCGTATAACCGGAATACGTCATGGTTACAATGGCCGTGGCGTTGATCATGTCCGCGGTTTTGGATGCTTGGTAGCAGACAGTGTCTGTCAAGAACCGCTCGGAATCACGGGCAGGCGGGTTTTCGGTCACCTTGAGCAACCGGGAAGCTTCTACGTTGCGGATGATCCGGGCCATGGCCTGCACCACTTCCACGGGGTATTTGCCTACGGACGTTTCTCCACTGAGCATAACGGCATCCGCGCCGTCCAATACGGAATTGGCCACGTCGTTGACTTCGGCCCGGGTAGGCGTCATCTGGTCGATCATGGTTTCCATCATTTGGGTGGCCACAATCACAGGCTTGCTCAGGGCAATGGCTTTTTGGGCCAACATTTTCTGGATCAAAGGGACCGATTCCATGGGAACCTCAACCCCCAAATCGCCCCGGGCCACCATGATGGCATCCGTGGCAGCTAGAATGCGGTCGCAGTCCGCCACCGCTTCGGGCTTCTCCATTTTAGCGACAATGCCTGCATTGCTTTTGCGGCCGTCGATGATTTTGCGCAGCTCGCGGATGTCCTCGGCGTTGCGCACAAAACTCAGTCCAATCCATTCCACGTCTTCGTCCAAGGCCACGTGCAAATCCACGATGTCTTTTTCCGTCAAACACGGCAAAGACACGTGGGTATTGGGGAGGTTGACGCCTTTTTTGCTTTTCAGAGGTCCGCCTTGAACCACTTCTGCTACCACTTCGTCCACGCCGTTGGTGGAGACCACTTGCATCATTAACTTGCCGTCGTCCAGCAAAATGCGCTCACCGGCTTTGACGTCTTTGGGGAAGTCTTGGTAGGTCATGTAGACCCGTTCTTTGGTGCCTTCGCATTTGTGGTTGGTGAATACCACGCGGTCACCCGGCGCCACAACGGCCCCATCTTCGACCACACCCACGCGGAGCTTGGGTCCTTGGAGATCCGCCAAGATGGCAGCGGTCATGTTGTTGTCTTCTAACACCTTGCGGATTCGGCGAATCAACAAGCGGTGTTCTTCGGGGTCGCCGTGCGAGAAGTTGACGCGGAATACATTGACTCCGGCCCACAACAGCTCCAACAATTTCTCGTCCGAGCTCGAAGCGGGCCCCAGGGTGGCTACAATTTTAGTGCGTTTCATGGGGAGGGGATGAATCCAATTCGAGGGCGAGCTTTCGCAAAAGGGTTGGCGGTAAAGGTACGGGTTTCCCCGCGGTTGAAAGCGCTTGGAGCACGTGATTTGGCTGGGAAGGAGCGGGGTGCGCGATGACCATCCAATCCAACACCGGTTTGCTTACCAGCGGACGAGTGGCCGCGGGAGTTTCATTGTCAAATAAGGATCCAGAAATGGCGGGCATTTCTACCCATTCCCCGTGCTCCGGTTGGTTCACAAGGACCGTCCAGCGGCATCCCCGCTCGGGGTCCCAACAGTTGTACTCGGCGTGCCATGTTCGTACGCCGTTGTGCAGGATTTCCCGGTCTTTGGGAAGGCGAGCCAATGCGATGTTCAAAGCGGAATTCCAGCGGTATACCGCCGTATAATCCGGAACTGGCCCGGTCATGCCGGTCAACCAAGGGAGGTCTTCTTCTTCCTCAACGTCGAGCACGTACCGGTTGCTCACTGGTTCTGATTTTTAGCTGTTTGCAAGCGCGACGCGCTGCGTCTTCTTCGGCCTTTTTCTTGGATGGCCCGGTCCCTTCGCACAATTTTTCGTCGTCCAGGAAGATGGCCATTTTGAACTGCATCTTGTGGTTTTGGCCGGTCGATTCTTCCAAAACAAAGCGGAAGTTTCGCTTGTGGCGCTGCACCCATTCGATCCAAACGCTTTTGTAGCTGATCACTTGGCGTTCTACAGCTCCCATGTTGATAAAGGCATCCACCAGACGTCGTTCCACGAAGCGACGGGTGCCGTCCATGCCTTGGTCCAGGTAAATCGCCCCGATTAGGGCTTCCAGCGTGTTTCCGGGCAGCGAAGAACCGGGCTGCTGGTGCCGCCCTCCCCCTTGTCCGGGGTCTACGTAGTCGGTGAGATGCAGTTGTTTGGCAATGGCGTTCAAGGCCGATCGGCTCACCACTTTGCTGCGCATGTTGGTGAGGTAGCCCTCGTCGCCGTCGGGGTATTTGCGGTACAAAAATTCCGCCATCAACGTTCCCAGTACGGCATCGCCCAAAAACTCCAAGCGCTCAAAGAATTTGCTCGCGTCTCGGGGATGGTATCCCGGCGTTTTCCGACGGAAGGCAAGCGTATAGAGGTGCTTTTGCTTGGGGGTGAATCCCACCATTTTACGAATGGCACGCAAGAAGACGACCTCTCCCGTTGAAGGAGAGAGCCACAAGCGCAAGCGGTGAATCATCGGAATTATTCCTCGTACTTCTTGAACAACACCGAAGCGTTGTGGCCGCCAAAACCGAAGGTGTTGCTGCACGCAGCGCGCACGGTGCGGTACTGGGGCTTACCGTACGTCATGTTCAGCTTCTGGTCGATTTCGGGATCGTCCGTGAAGTGGTTGATCGTCGGGGGGCAAACATCGTGGTAAACAGAGAGTACGGCGACAGCTGCTTCTGCTGCTCCTGCGGCACCCAACAAGTGACCGGTCATGGACTTGGTCGAACTGATGTTGAGGTCGTAGGCATGGGCACCAAAAACGTTCTGGATGGCCTTGATTTCCGCTACATCTCCCAAGGGAGTGGAAGTGCCGTGGACGTTGATGTAGTCCACTTCGTCGGGACGCATTCCGGCATCCTCCAACATATTTTTCATGACGTTGGTGGCGCCCAGTCCTTCGGGGTGGGGCGCGGTCATGTGGTAGGCATCGGCAGAAAGCCCGCCGCCTACGAATTCGGCGTAAATTTTTGCTCCGCGCGCCTTAGCGTGCTCCAATTCTTCGAGAATTAGGCAAGCAGCCCCTTCTCCCAGAACAAAACCGTCGCGGTCTTTGTCGAAGGGACGAGAGGCCGTTTCCGGACTGTCGTTCCGGGTGGACAGCGCGTGCATGGCATTGAAACCGCCAATTCCCCCGGGGGAAACGGCTGCTTCGGAACCTCCTGAAACAATGACGTCGGCTTTGCCCAAACGGATGTACATCAGGGCGTCAATCAGCGCATTGGTCGATGAAGCGCAGGCAGAAACGGTCGTAAAGTTTACACCGCGCAGCCCGTATTTCATCGAAATATGACCGCCGGTGATATCGGCAATCATTTTGGGAATGAAAAAGGGATTGAACCGGGGCGTACCATCGCCCCGGCCATAATCCACACATTCATTCAAAAAGGTGTCTAGCCCGCCGATTCCGGAACCCCAAATCACCCCTACGCGGTCCAAGTTGATTTTCTCCACATCCAAACCGGAGTCGGTCATGGCCTCGTCGGCCGCGACCAGACCCAGCTGGGTGCATCGGTCCATTTTCCGCGCTTCTTTGCGGTCAATGAAATCCGTCGGTTCAAATCCTTTGACTTCGCAAGCGAATTTGGTTTTGAATTTTTCCGGGTCAAACAGGGTAATGGGGCCCGCACCGCTGCGTCCTTCCAACAGGCCTTGCCAGAAGGCAGGCGCTGTGTTTCCCACTGGCGTCAAGGCGCCAATGCCCGTTACTACAACCCTTTTTAACGTCATAAACGTTTAGAATTCAATTACTTGTTGTTCTCGATGAACGTAATAGCGTCGCCAACCGTAGCGATGTTCTCCGCTTGGTCGTCTGGGATTTGGATGTCGAATTCTTTTTCGAATTCCATGATCAACTCAACGGTATCCAAAGAGTCGGCGCCTAGGTCTTGCGTGAAGGATGCTTCATGGGTTACTTCAGCTTCGGTAACACCAAGCTTATCAACAATGATGGCTTTCACACGGGATGCAATGTCGGACATGCTTTCCAGTTTTTTAAAATTAGTGGAGCAAAGGAAAGAAATCTGATCCAACCGCACAAACCGGTTGCGTGAGCAAAACGTATCTTTGACGGCACAAAATATCCTTGAAACCCTTGAAGAAACTAGGAATATTGGCCTCTGGGTCTGGAAGCAACGCGCAGCGCGTATGGCAGTATTTTTCTTCTTCCAAGGAGTTTGAGGTGTCCCTAGTGGCCACAAACCGAGCAACGGCGGGTGTTGTGGACCGCGCGTCCCTGGACAAAGTGCCTTGCCTTGTTTTCTCGCCTACGCCGGAGGGTTTTGCAGACGTACTGCAGACTTTTCAGGAAAAGGGGGTGGAAGCCGTTTTTTTGGCCGGCTTTTTGAAACCGCTTCCAAACACCTGGATTCAGGCCTTTCCCCATCGGGTTTGGAACTTGCACCCCAGCCTTTTGCCGTTGTTTGGCGGGGCCGGAATGTACGGCATGCATGTTCACCGGGCGGTTGTTTCAGCAGGGGCCACTCAAACGGGGATCACCTTGCACGAGGTGAGCGAGCAGTACGACGAAGGCCCCATTTGTTTTCAAGCCACGGTTCCAGTGGGACCCCGGGACACCCCCGAAGAGGTGGCAGCCAAAATCCACGCGCTGGAAGAAGCCCATGTTCCTTTTGAACTGGAGCGGCTACTGCGCCAAACGTTTGCTTAACTCCATGGACGCAGTCGAGATTTACACCGACGGTTCGTCCCGCGGGAATCCCGGCCCTGGAGGTTACGGGGTCGTGCTGAAATTTGGCGACCTGCAGCGGGAATTGTCC
>JBILEM010000056.1:0-7728 GCA_044352085.1 Schleiferiaceae bacterium | reverse complement strand
GTATACGATTGGGCCAAAGACAATCGACAACATTATCGAGATCCAAGTCCATTTGTATTCAAATAGTCTGCCAAATTCAGGATCAGGATAGACCGCATCAGGTCCTGATGATTCTTAAACACGTATCAACTGGAAGTACCATCCGTTTTTTACTAGAAGGAAACTCGGTAAGACGCGAGTGGGTTCCAGAAGGGGACTATATCGTTCAGGTTGTGGGGCCTGAGGAGTGGGATTACCAGTGTTCCGTTGATCGTATAACGGCAACTAAAGGAGATGAGGAAAAAAAAGTGGTGGTGTTAGTCAAGCCATTGAAATATAATGAAATGAACTAATCAATTCAATAGATATTCCAAGTAATGACCTGCGAAATAGGCCAATGATGCTGCGGCAGCACCCAAAAAGAGGGTTTCAAAAATGCTTCGAAACAAAGGGGTTTGGTTTATTCGACTTTTTAGAAATCCAATTCCCGTAAATGCCAAACCCGTGAGCACGCAAGCTGCAGCAAAAGGATTCCAAAGAGTAGGGAGAAGACCAGGAAAAACGTACACCAGCAGAGGAATGGCCCCAATCGAATTGAATGACAAAAAGGTGACAGTCCCCACCGTCCATGGGGAGGTGGTAACCGGTTCCAACTCCAATTCGTACTTCATCATCTCATCCACCCATCTGTCCTTATCGGAACAAATAATGTCAACAGCAGAATTCAATGCACTTCCCTCAAAACCTTTCTTGGCATATATTTCTCGAATTTCTTCTCGTTCAATTTCAGGGAGGTGTTCGACCTCCCAATACTCTTTTTGCCGCAACTTTTGGTAGGTTTCTCGGTCCGTTTTTTGAGCCAAGTAGGCACCAACAGCCATGGAAAAGCCATCTGCAATCAAGTTTGCAATTCCCAAGATGATGACGGTTCTTGTGCTAAGACCAGCTCCCACACTTCCCGCAACCACAGCAAATGTGGTTACCGCACCGTCCATCCCCCCGTAAACAAATTCGCGCAGATGCCGAGAAATCCAACCGAGCCAACCGGTTACTGGAGCATGGGGTTCGAAAGGATGGGGGTGATTCATGGTTTAAATACATTTTTACCTACCGTACCAACTTGTACAGCGTAGCTCAAAGTTGGACTGAATGTTTAACCAATACAAATTATAATCCCCGATGTGGTAGTTTTTCCAACGATAGAACACGGACCAAGGCATCGCCAATTCCCGAACTTGAAGAGTTCCTCGGCTTATTTCGACGGAGAGTGATTTGGGATTTTTAATGGTACCGGTTCCAAACAAGATTCCCTGGTGCATCTCAACAGGGTTTCTTCGAATCGAGCTGGACCAAGTTATGGGATTGGTGCATGCGATTGAATCGTCAGCAACGTCGGGATAATAATTCTTGCCAAAAGTTCTCCAACTCAAAAAACATCCCAAATCGGTGGCTTCTTTGCAAGGAAGGCAATAAGGTGAAAGAGCGTTTTTTTGAATGGGCATTCCGATGAGGTAAGCTACCATGAGACGCTTTTGCTGGGAGGGGTCGGGTAAAATAACCTCTTTTAGCAACCGTTCGGCATGGTTGGTTCCTTGACTGTGAGAGGAAATAACGATGGGAGCATCCACAGGGATGGTTTGCAAAAAAATGCGGTACGCTCTTTTTACATCTTGATAAGCCGTATCAAATGCACATTTCGCAGCATATTCCTGTTCAGATGTTCGGGCGTAGTATCCATCAATTCGCATTTGCCGGTAATAGGGGACGTAGACATCTGCTGACTGGGAGAATACCCCAGCTTGATTGGGCAACGCTTTTTCAATAACTTCTTTTTGGTGCAGGGGGTCACGGGGGTCAACCCCCCATGTTTTACCCTTATCATAGAAAGTGGGATATATATAAAAAACGGCAGGTTTGTCGGCACTTTGAGATTTAAACGCGTACCGATTTGTTCGCATGTCTGGATTTCGAAGAGGTATAGCCGGGTGCATTGCCCAACTCTCCAAATTCGTGTAGTCCAGTCCAGAAGGTTCTTGGTTTTGAGCATGGACCAACGGACAAAAGGAACCGTATACCAAAGCCAAAGCCATTAATGCTTTTTTGAATGGGAAATCGGTGCGGTAGGTGGGCGGGACCATTTTTTTTAAAAAAGGACGAATCATGGCGTTTAGGAGGGGGTTTTTAGCACGGGTTAAGCCCGCTGAGCGTATGGGAACCGCACCAATTCCGCTCTTCATTTCTGCCGCCGTTCTACCCAAATGTAAGCTTTTTGCACCCCAGCGAATGCCGTCTTCTACATAATCGTACAGCATCCTCGGGTAAATGCATAATTCCCGATGATGGCGGTAGTCCATGCCCACAAACAGAGCATGCAATTCACCCCGATGGAGCCAGTGGAAGCGAAATCCAACAGGCACGTTTTCGCCATGGAGATAAACAATTAGTTGCGTTTCCAATGGGCTCTTTTCCATCCAGGATCGAAGGGTAGACAAGGGAAAAGGTTGGAGTTTAAATCCGGCTTTTGACTCGACTTGGTTATACAGGTCAAGAAGGTGTTTTTCCCATTGGGGCCACTCATGAAAGAGAATGGGTACGCCGATGCAGTTGGCGCTTCGTGCCATAACCGACTGAGCTTTTGTTCGGAACTTGGTTTTCATGGAACTCAAATAATCTTCCATGGATTTCCAAGTAGGGTCCATGTACAAGACCATGAGGGGCTCTACCTCATAGGGGTGAAACCCCCTCCTGTGCCAAGGAGAATCCAATTCCAATGGAAGAGCCACGTCTTTAATAAGAAGTACGCGTGAGTCTTCCGAAGCGAGAAGCGTGCAAATGTGATTTTGAATCCAATCCCGTTCTTCGTTTGAAGCATTGGGATGAAAAAAAAGAGGTTCTAAGTCCGTCGCGAATAAAGGGCCAACTACCGATGTTGAAAAATCTTTTGGGGCCCATCGCCGCAATAAACTACGAAATGCACTCCCTTCAGAAGGGCTACCTGTTTGGACGTAGGAGTCCCCTTGTTGGGTAGATACACCAATGGTATGCAAAATGGCGCGTCCAATTACCGTACCATCATCACGGTACCAACGGATGGTTTCTGCCTCCCAGCCATTGTTATTCTCTTCGAGCCCTTCGAGCCATTGGGTTTGAAAAAACAAAGGGGCATCGGATGTCGCTTGGATCCATTCGGCATCAAGAGATTGCACCAGGGTTGAGCGGGTAAATTTCAAAAGCATAGGTGCTTTAACAGATGGAAGAAGAGAAAGTTTCAATGGGACTCATGGGCTTCTTTTCGCAGTTTATCGAGTTCTTTGGCCCACCACTCCTGTACCTGCCGCATAAGCTCCTGGGGGTCTGAATGCGAGAAAGGAGGGGAAATGGAACGGTGAACGGTCCAATGGGGGTGATCCAACACCCGGAGAAGATGGGGTACAAAGAGCTCATCTCCCACCCAAGCCATTTTCGGGTCGGAGTATTCCAAAGCGGTTGCAACGACGGGCCATCCTTCTTCGGCCGCAACAACAAACATACCGGGGTGGAGGGGGAGCAGCCCTTCAGCTGCAGTGGTTCCTTCGGGAAAGACCACGGGGCATTCTCCGTGGAGCATTCGGTCCCGCAGGGCCTCACGTGCTGCACGCCTGTTGTCTTTGTCTTTCCGATCCACAAACACGGTATCCAGAGCGCGGGCTGCCCAACCGACCAAAGGCCAGGAGCGTACTTCTGCTTTACTCAAGAATACAACCGGTAAATGGGACTCAACAAACAAAACATCGGCATAAGATCGGTGATTGGACACCAGCAATGCGGGTCGATTGAATGCCTCTCCGGTCGATTTTATTTGAATCCCCATGGCCCATAGAAATCCGCTGCGCCATGCCCGATAAATGGCGTTTTGCCAACGAGGATATCGGCCAAAAACCCGAAGAACCAGAAGTCCAACCAATGCCAGTAGGGCCGAAAACAGAAAGAAAGCAAGCCGAAAAGACCGTCTCATAAGATCGATTTATTGGGAAGGAGTTTTTGGCCCAAATGCGGAATTGAAAACATAATAGCACTTGGGTCAGCGTCGTTGGTTAGTGACCGTCGAGGATCAACCAGAGCCTTTGCCAGATTAAGCACAAAAAGAATGTGAAAACCGTACAACGGTGCTCGTGGAGTACGCCAACAACCCCCGTTTAGCCGCCCCCGATGCCCAATACGATTCATTAAATTTCCTTGATAAATTGACCGGAATCGAACCGCAACCGTTTCCCGTATACGCCGTTTTCAGCTCGTCGGCCAGCGGAAACCACCATGGTGATTTCGGCGGAGGACGGTAGGTTTAGGATTTTTCGTGCGCGTACACCGTCGAATCCTTCCATGGGACAGGAGTCAAATCCGTGGGACCGCAAGGCCAGCATGAAGTTTTCGCACGCCAGAGCCACGGATTTGTGGCCAATCACCCGCATGTCCGATAGGCTTTTGGGACTTCTAGGCGTTGGCTTTTTGAGCCCGCGAAGCCACATGCCAACGCGTTTCAAAAGGCCTCTCCATTCCAAAAAGCCTTGCTCGTAGGCCAAGGGAATGACCACGTTGTGGTATTGGTAAGCGGACGCGCGCTTGGCGATTTTTTCGGGGTTGAACAACCCCAGCATTTGGTTGTTGCGCTGGCGCCATTGGTCGTGCCGGGAAACAGCTACAACCAGTTCAGCGGCCGTTTTGGCAGCCGGCTGGTTCAAACACGCCTCAACCAATGCTGCTTTTTTTTGAGGGTCCCGCACCCAATAAAATTCCCAGGTTTGCAAATTGCTGGAGTTTGGCGCCAACAAAGCCAAACGCAAGCATTCCCGCATGACTGATTCGGGAATGGGATCCCCGTTGTATACCCGCACACTTCTTCGGCTTTCTACCACCAAGGCAAAGGCAGCGGGATCGCAAACGGCCGCCGGTTCGGTGTAATTGTACTTCTGTTCTTTGTCGAAAATAGAAACGCCTGAGGCCATGGATCAAGGGGTTTTGTCGGAGGGTATTTCCGGTTCAAGAAAGAAAGGATCCAATTGGAAGACCCTATTCGTTCTTTCTTCAAAGGTAAACCAGTCGGACCTTTTAGGCCCCATTCCTCAACGGAGTTATTCCTCCAAAAAATCCAAATCGCGGTCAAAGGTTTCGGGCAAACGGACGGCTGCCCAGGCGGTCAATCCCACCACGACCAAACCCGTAAGCATGCCGCTGTGGGTGTAGCTGAAAGAACTTTGCAGCGAGGTAAACAACAAGGAAATGAGCACCAAGGCTCCACGCACCATGTTGGGGATGGTGGTTGTGGCCGTTGCGCGCAAGTTGGTACCAAAACGCTCGGCAGCCATGGTCACGAACAAGGCCCAAAATCCCGTCCCAAATCCGAGAACGCCGCACGAAAAATACAGTTCTCCCACCGATCGCGCTTGAAAGAACAAGACCAAACCCACGGCAGTTATACCGTAAAACACAAAAAGGGCCTTTTTTCGGCTTCGAAGGGCTTGGCTCAGCAAACCAATGGCCATGTCTCCAAGCGATATGGCAGCGTAGGCCACCATGATGGCGAATCCCGGATCGACTTCCCCCGGGATGCCTCGGTCTCGGGCAAATTCCCGAGAAAAGGACACCAAAATTCCAATTACGTACCAGGTGGGCAGTCCTATCAAAATGGATTGGAGGTAGGTTTTGGCCCGGGACCACGGCCGGAACAAATCCAAAAATCGACCGCGTACCACGGAGGCGTTTTTTTGCACTTTGGCAAACATGCCCGATTCGGTCACGCGAATCCGCAACAAAAGCAGCCCCAAGCCCAAAAAGCCACCAACGGCGTAGCACCACCGCCAGTCTAGTAATTCTTTCATAAAGAACGCGGCAACGGCGCCAGAAAGTCCGATAGCGGCCACCAAGGAAGTGCCCAGTCCTCGTTTTTCCTTGGGAAGAAGTTCCGCTACCAGGGTAATTCCAACCCCCAATTCACCGGCCAGGCCAATGCCGCTGACAAACCGGATCCATGCATACTGGTCTACGGTTTGCACCCAGGCATTTGCCAAATTCCCCAAGGAATACAGCAAAATCGACGCAAAGAGCACCTTTAATCTCCCTTTCTTATCGCCCAAAATGCCCCATAAAATTCCGCCCAGCAAAAGACCGGCCATTTGGAAATTGATGATGCGCAATCCCTCCGTTGCAATTTCCGCGTCGGATAGTCCGAGGGATTGCAGGGACGGCACCCGCAAGATGCTGAACATCAGGAGGTCGTATATATCCACAAAATAGCCCAAGGCGGCCACCCAGACCGCAGGTTGAAAGAGGGAGGAGGAGGTTGAAGAGGCAGGACGCATGGATAGAAGTACGAATGTGGGATGAGCAAGGCCGTTCAATCGCCATCCGGTTGACTCAACGGAGGCCGAAAAGTACAAAAGGAAGGGCGTACCTTCGTTTGGATGAATACGATTTCCCCATCCCCCGCTCCAACGTCCTCCGGAAGAACGCCAGCCGTCGGTTTTATCTTCATCACCTTGCTGTTGGATGTAATCGGGTTGGGAATTATTATCCCTGTTATACCTAAATTGATTGAAGAATTAACCGGTGAAGGACTCTCAAAAGCAGCGGAGTACGGTGGTTGGTTGTTGTTCTCATACGCCATTTGCCAGTTTCTTTTTGCGCCGGTTATCGGGGGATTGTCGGACCGGTACGGAAGGCGTCCGGTTTTGCTGGGATCCTTGTTGGGATTTGGGTTTGATTATTTGCTTTTGGCCGTGGCGCCTACCCTCAGCTGGTTGTTTATTGGTCGCATTCTGAGCGGTATTTTGGGGGCCAGTTTTACCACCGGGGCCGCCTACATTGCCGATGTGAGTACCCCCGAGAAGCGTGCACAAAACTTTGGCATGATTGGCGCCGCGTTTGGCTTGGGCTTTATCATAGGTCCGGTTTTAGGCGGGGTTTTGGGTGCTTACGGCTCGCGCATTCCGTTTTATGCCGCTGCGGTGTTGACCTTGCTCAATGCGGCCTACGGATACTTCATTTTGCCGGAGTCTTTGGCGCCCGAAAATCGACGTCCGTTTGAGTGGAAGCGGGCCAATCCCCTCGGTTCTTTGCTCAATTTGCGTCGTTATCCTTCCGTTTTGGCCTTGGTGGGCACTTTGTTCTTTGTGTATTTGGCTTCCCATGCCGTGCAAGGCACGTGGGCTTATGTGACCATGGAGCGGTACGGTTGGACGGAGAAGGAAGTAGGGTGGTCTTTGGGAATTGTAGGGGTTCTAAATGCTGTGGTACAAGGGCTGTTGATTCGGGTTTTGTTGCCCAAGTTGGGAAACAAGCGCGCCGTTTTTTTGGGGATGTCCCTGTGGCTTTTGGGAATGATTTTGTTTGTTTTCGCCTCGCAAGGCTGGATGCTTTTGGTCTTTTTGATCCCCTATGCTTTGGGAGGAATTTCAGGACCCGCCATGCAAGGCCTTATATCGGGGCAGGTATTGCCATCGGAGCAAGGAGAATTGCAAGGGGCCCTAACCAGTTTGATGAGTGCGACATCCATTTTAGGCCCACCTTTAATGACGCAAATTTTCGCTTATTTCACCCGTCCAGGGGCAGCTGTTTATTTCCCGGCGGCGCCTTTTGCGGCCGGGGCCCTGTTGTTGGTAGGGGCCGTCGGGATGCTCTATGTGAAACGGTCCAAGCTGGAGGGAAAAGCGGAGTAATGAAACTTTTACAACCACCAAGGGTTGCTTAAATCGGAGGTCGCCAACTTGGTTCGAA
>JBILEM010000055.1:0-7734 GCA_044352085.1 Schleiferiaceae bacterium | reverse complement strand
TGGAAAAAAGAAGTTCCTGAAGTGGGAGTGGAAGGCCCCGCCGTCGAGGCCAAAGCCAATTGGGAAACCGAGACCCGATGGGACTTGGGAGCCGCCCCTACAGCGGCCGAACGTCCTGCAAAAAAGGAAGGCGCCGACGGACCGCGTCCAGGTCTTCCTTCCGGACTTCGACGACGGCCGTAGCGGCTTCGCCGCTCGGAACGGCAACGAGGGGCAATCCCATGGCGTCCCAAGCGCCGCTGTGGCCGCTGTGGGCAACGCCTTGGCCGTCCGCACCCACCCGGTTGACACCTACAACAACCGCTTGATTTTCAATGGCCCGCGCTGGCAGCAAGGCGTCCCAATGGGCAATTCGACGGTCGGGCCAATTGGCCAAATAACACAGGACGTCGTATTCCGCGCTCTGATCGTTCGGGTTCCAGGAATTGCGGGCCGATTCCGGAAAACGCAAGTCGTAGCAAACGGCCGCCACGGCCTTCCAACCCTTCCAGGAGAAACGCAGGGGGTGGTTGCCCGCTACAAAATGGGCATCTTCCCCGGCCAAACCAAACAGGTGCATTTTGTCTGCAGTTTGGACTTGACCGTCGGGAAATACGGCAAAAAGGCGGTTGGCAAAGCGGAAATCGGCGTCGGGCAAGCGAACCACCAAGGAAGCCAATAGCACGGCGTCGGACTGTGCCGCCCAGGTCTTCCATTGGGCGGTGTACGGGGAACCGTCTGCGTGGGCCTCTACGCGTGCCAATTCGTCGGCTCCTGTCAGAAATCCCGTGGCCACCATCTCAGGAAATACGTGCACATCTGCCCCGGGGGCAGACTTCCAAGCCCGTTCCATGGCGGCCAGATTGACGTCCGGGCGGTTCCACACGAGGTCCAACTGGTGCAGGGCAATGCGCAAAGAGGGGGCAGATGCAGGCATGAATGGAAGGGGTTCGCGGGGTGAAGTTCGAAATTTCCCGGAGATCTGCGCGGTTTATTCGTCGTATTCCTCCAGAAGCCAACCCACATGCTTGATCAGCAAACGGATTTGGTCGGGGTTGGTACCGTCGTAGTACCCCCGCACCCGGCCTTCGCCGTCGATCAGGGCTACATTTTCCGTGTGAATAAAACTGTGTTCGTCCCAGGTCTGGCCGGCTTCCATCACTGCAAAATACTTGGTGCGCGCCAGGCGGTTGATTTCCGACGTTGGGCCAGTGAGCAACCACCAGCGCTTGGAGTCTACGTTGTTGGCCTTAGCGTACCGGGCCAAAACCGGAACGGAATCGACTTCCGGCATAACGGAGTGGCTCAGGAGCTGGACGCGGTCGTCTGATACGTAGGCGCTTTGGACCAGGCGCATGTTCTTGGCCATGTCCACGCAAATGCTTTGGCAGGTGGTAAAGAAAAAGTTGGCCACCACCACCCGTCCTTTCACGTCGTTTGCGGTGCGAAGGGTGCCGGTTTGGTCGGTCAACGTCCAGTCCCCAATGCGGTGGTCCATCCCCACTCCTTCCAAGGAATCGGCTACAACGGCGGGGTTCAAATCCGCAGGGGCCAAAATGGGCAATGCGTGCTTGGGCCGAAGGAGAAAATACCCCCACACAACGCCCACGATAAACACGACAAGCAGGGCCGAAATTCGAAGGATTTCGCTGGTTTTCCGATTCATGGTTGGCACGGTATTTGTTACCTTTAGCGCAAAGATACGTCCATGAAAAGTGCAACCCTTCTCTTTGCTGGCGCGGTCGCCGTCGGACTTTTAACAGGCTGCGAGCCCCGCAACCCCGAAAAAATCTCGTTGGACTTGCACATCGAAACCACCTTCGACGGAGAACCCGTGGAATTCGATGTGAGCGAGCACGTCAATCAGGCCCAAGAAACGTTGGTTTTCAAACGTCTGGACTACCTGCTCAGCGACTTTACGTTGGTAGGGGGCCCAAACGGAGACGTGGGTTTGAAAGGAACCTATGCCTTTGTGAAGGGCAAAGCCGGCGCTGCGCATATTTCCTTGGACTCCATTCCCGCGGGCTTGTACACCGGCATTCGCTTCAACATTGGACTGGATTCCTCTGTCAACCACGGGGATCCCTCGCAGTACGGTCCCACCCATCCCCTCAATCCCAACGTCAACAAACTGCTGTGGGACTGGACCGGTGGCTATATTTTCACCGCACTCGAGGGCAATTACCGGCACGGCCACGGAGACCCGGATGCGGTTTTCTTGTACCACATGGCGCTGGACAAAAACTTGCGGTCCGTTACCGTCGACTTTCCCTTGGACCTGACCAAGCACAACAAAATGCTGCGCATGGAATACAACCTGGCCGAAATCTTCAAGAACCCGACGGTGTTCTCCATTAAAGAAAAGGGAGATTTCAGCCATTCCACCTTCGACAACGGCATTGTAGAAACTTTGGTGGGCAACATGGGCGACGTCTTTGTGGCCAAAAAATTGGAGCGAAAATGAGAGCGCGTTGGGCCGTTTTGGCCCTGCTTGCAGCCGGCATTGGCGGGGTCGCTTCCTGCGAAAAGGAGCTGGGACCGGCCAAAAACGCTACACCGTATACCTTGGAAATCCCCATGGGCTTTCCGCAACCGCTGCTCCCCGCGGACAATCCCCTCACCGTGGAGGGCATTGCCCTGGGACGCATGCTTTTTTACGACCCTATTCTTTCCCGGGATTCCACCCAAAGCTGCGCCAGCTGCCACCACGCGGACTACGCGTTCACGGACATGGGGAAGAAGTACTCGGTAGGCATTGACGGAATTGCCGGCAAGCGAAATTCCATGCCCCTGGCCAATTTGGCGTGGCAAGAGCAGTTTTTTTGGGACGGACGGGCCCCGTCGCTCCGCACCTTGGCCTTGGTTCCCATTCAAGACCCCATCGAGATGCACGAAACCCTCCCGCGTGCAATGGAGAAATTAAACCGCCAACCGAAGTACCGCGAAGCTTTTCAAGCGGCCTTTGGGACCAAAAAAGCATCTCCTGAGGCTTTGGGATTGGCGCTCGAGCAATTTATGTTGACCCTGGTCACCGGAAACAGCAAGTTTGACCGCGTGATGAAGGGAATGGAAACCTTTACCGCGTCGGAACAACGTGGATTGCAGCTGTTTAACGGAGAATCGAACCCCAACAGTCCGCTTCGGGGTGCCGATTGCTTCCATTGCCACGGAAACACCTTGTTTTCCAATTTCGCCCTAAGCAACAACGGGCTCGACTCGTTTGGCATTGACCCCGGCTTTGCGGCCGTTACGGGGAAAGCGACGGACCACGGTAAATTCAAGGTGCCCTCCCTCCGCAACGTGGCCATTACCTTCCCCTACATGCACGACGGCCGTTTCCAAACGCTTCGGCAAGTGGTGGAACACTACAATACTGGGGTCGTCGTCCAATCTCGGAACATCGACCCTTCCATGATAGGTTTCATCCATGGACTGGGACTCACCCAGCAAGACATCACCGACCTGGTGGCGTTCTTGGAAACCCTTACCGATGAATCCTTTATAACCAATCCTGCGTATGCGTCTCCTTTCTAAATTCTTTGCTCTTGTCCTATTAACAGGGCTTTCCAGTAGCTCTTTGTGGGCCCAAAAAGTAGAAGTCACCTTTTGGGTAGACGGTATTTGCGGCATGTGCGAAGACCGGATCGAAACCGCCTTGCTCAATACCAAAGGGGTTTGGGCGGCCGAGTGGAATGCATCGAATCACCAGGTTGCTGTGGTGTACAATCCCAAAAAAATCATGGAGCTGGATCTGCACCAAGCCGTTGCGGCCGCAGGCCACGATACCAAGAAAGTCAAAGCCACCGACGCCGCTTACGCCAAGGTCCACGGGTGCTGCAAATACCGGTCTCCGGAGGTGCGGAATGAGCACGGTCACACCACCCCCCATTAATGAAGGAAATGGGATTGTACAGGAGGAATAGTGTTTTAACCCTGGGGGTCCTTTTTGGGATCCCCTCTTTGCTTTATGGGCAATCCGATACGACCCGACGAAGGGGCGAATTGCAAGAGGCCCAAGTCATTGAGCGCGGGACCTCTACCACCATCCAGTACAAGGATCCGGGGCTGAAGTCGGTCATTGGGCAAGGAGAGTTGCGCAAGGCGGCGTGCTGCAATTTGTCGGAAAGTTTTGAAACCAACGCGAGCGTGGACGCCTCCTTCACGGACGCGGTCACAGGAACCCGGCAAATTGAGCTCTTTGGTTTGGCGGGGAAGTATGCCCAGATCCAAACCGAAATGGTACCGTTGGTGCGCGGTGTGCTTGCCAATCAGGGCCTTTCCTTTGTGCCGGGCACTTGGATCGAATCCATCCAATTGACCAAGGGCATTGGCAGTGTAGTCAACGGCCACGAAAGCATGACGGGCCAGATCAACGTGGAGTTGCTCAAGCCCGAAGTGCTGGCGGACGGGGCAAACGGCTTTGCCCAAGAGGGCCATGGAGATTTGCGCCTCAACGCCTACGCGAACAATGCAGCACGCACCGAAGTCAATGGGATTTGGGCGAAACGACTGAGTCCGCACTGGAGTGTGGGTCTCCTTACCCACGGTTCTGCGCGCCCGTTGGCCTTGGACATGAACCACGACGGTTTTATGGACAACCCCTTGGGTGCGCAAGGAAATGCCTTGTTCCGGGCCAAATGGGAAGGCCGACGCGGCTGGGAAGGCCAGTACAGCCTGCACGGGTTGGTCGACTCGGTACGCGGAGGAGAAATGGGGCACAACCCGGCCCCCGGTACCCCTTTGTGGCGCAGCGGCATCCGCCATTCGCGCCTTTCATTTACTGGGAAAACCGGTTGGGTGGCGCAACGCGGAATGGAGCGGAGTTTTGGGAGCATTGTCAACATGAGCAGTACGTCGCAACGGGCCCGGTTTGGGATGCCGGGAGCGGGGGTGGTTTGGAATACGCAACAGCAGTCGGCTCTGGTGCAGTTGCTTTACCAACTGGAACCTATTGAGGGCTTGTCCTTCACCGGCGGAACCTCGTTGGCCGTTGATGCGTTTGGCCAAGGGACGGACATTCCCGAGGACGGACTGGTGGTTCAAGTACCGGGGGTCTTTTTGGAAGGCACGTGGGCGCCCCTGGCATCCGTTACGGCGGTGGCCGGCATCCGGTACGACCGCCATTCGCTGTTTGGAGGCCAATGGGCACCGCGGCTCCATGTTCGGTGGAGCCCTGCCGACCGCCACGTGATCCGCTTGGCTGCGGGCCGTGGGTGGCGCATGGCCTTGCCGTATTTGGAGCAACTGGGGTATTTGGCCAGCAACCGAACGAGCAGTTTTGGGGTGCAACCGCTGGCCGCTTTCCAAGAATCTGCCTGGAATGCGGGGCTGAGCTATGTCTGGAATTTCCGGTTGAATTACCGGAGCGGTACGTTGGCGGTGGAACTGCATTCCACCCAATTCGACCAAGTGGCCGTTTACGATTTGTGGAAACCCCAAATGCGGTTGGTGTATGGGATGAATGCGGGGATGCACCCTGCGCAAGGGCCTGCATCGGCGTCGAACAGCGCCAGTATCACGATGGATTACAGCTTGACCAAGCGGTGGGACGTGCGGGTGGCATACCGGTACCAAAACGTTTGGTCCTTGTACATGCCCAACTCGGTAATTCCCGAAGATCTACCTGTGGCCCTGGACATGCCTTTCGTGAGCAAGCACCGCGGCATGGTCAATGTGGGGTACCACACCCGGTCGAAATGGCATTGGGATGCGACGGTTCAGGGATTTGGGAAGAAGCCGCTTCCGCTTTTGGGGCTGCAAGAACCCGGCGGGCCGGTAAATGCGTATTCTCCTGCCTTTGCCGTAATCAACGGACAGGTTCGCAAGGAGTTCCGGTATGCCGACGTGTACCTGGGGGTGGAGAATGCCGGGAATGTTCGGCAAAATAATCCCGTTTACGATTCCCACCAGGCAGCTACCAGTCCCTTTTTCGACGCCACCGTGGTGTGGGGCCCTATCTTTGGGCGGATGTTCTATGTGGGCACCAACCTCAGTTTATGAACGTATTATCGGTAGAAGGGCTCACGAAGTCCTTGGGAGAGCGTGTTTTATTTGAAGATCTGAATTTTGGCCTGCACGCCGGAGAAAAAGTAGCCCTCATTGCGCGCAACGGAACGGGAAAAACCAGCCTGTTGCGGATTTTGGTGGGCGAAGAAACGGCGGACCGCGGTCAGGTGGTGTACCGAAAAGGGTTGCGGGTGGGCTATGTGGACCAGGACCCCCAATTTCCTGCGGGTTGGTCGGCCTTGGATTGGCTGTTGGACAGTCCGTTGGAAAATCTCCAAGCGGTTTTGGCCTACGAACGCGCTTCCTGGAGGCCCCAAGAGCCCGAGCCCTTGGCCCTGGCCTTGGCAGAAATGGAGCGATTAAACGCGTGGGATGCCGAGGCGAAAGTGCGCGCCGTGCTCACGCAAATGGAACTGCCCCTCGCGGATCTTCCCATTGAAAACCTGTCCGGTGGTCAACGCAAACGCTTGGCACTGGCGCGTTTGCTTATCCAAGAGCCGGAAGTCGTTTTGCTGGACGAGCCCACCAACCACTTGGATTTGGACCTGATTGAAACGTTGGAAACCACGCTTCGGGACGCCCCGTTTGCTCTCCTGATGGTCACCCACGACCGGTACTTTTTGGAAACGGTGTGCGACCGGATTTTGGAACTGGAGGACCAGACATTGTACCGCTACGACGGCAGCTATTCCTATTACCTGGAAAAGAAACAAGAGCGCTTGCAGGCCCAACGGGCGTCGTCCGAGCGAGCCAAAAATTTGTACCGACGGGAACTGGAGTGGATTCGGCAGACGCCGCAAGCCCGCACCGGAAAGAGCAAGGCCCGAATTCATGCTTTTGACAACGTCAAGCAGGCTGCCAAAAACCGCGTGCAACAAGGAGCGGTCCAACTCGAGATCAAAGGCGAGCGCTTGGGCAGCAAGATCATCGAATGGCACAAGGTCAAGAAAGCGTTTGGCGAAAAAGTCATTGTCGACCAATTCAGCTACACCTTCAAACGCGGGGACCGCATCGGTTTGGTGGGGCGAAACGGCGTCGGAAAGTCCACTTTTTTGAAGTTGGTAACGGGCGAGGCCGAGGCCGATGGAGGCAAGGTAGTGGTGGGCGAAACGGTGCGTTTGGGCCACTACCGGCAAGAAAATCCCCCGTTCGACCCCAGCAAGCGGGTGATTGATGTGGTGAAAGACATTGCGGAAGTCATCCCGTTGGCCAAGGGCAAGACCCTGACTCCCAGCCAGCTGCTGGAACGTTTTCACTTTGAGGGAGACCAGCAGTACACGTTTGTGGAGAAATTGAGCGGCGGGGAACGCCGTCGGCTGTATTTGATGACGGTGCTCATGGCCAATCCGAATGTGCTGATTCTGGACGAGCCGACCAACGATTTGGACGTGCAAACCCTGCAGGCCCTGGAAGACTTTTTGGAGCACTTCGACGGCTGCCTGTTGATTGTTTCGCACGACCGGGCGTTCTTGGACAAATTGACCAACCACCTATTCGTTTTTGAGGGCCAAGGCATTATCCGGGACTTCAACGGAACCACGGGCGAATGGAGGGAGGCGGCGCGGGCCGCAGCGCAAGCGCGGGCCGCGGCCGACTCGGCCGCCGCAGCGGCGCAACGCGCTGCTGCAGGCGCCGCCTCCGCTCCCAGCAAGAAGGAAAGCAGCAAGCGCTCCTACAAGGAAGAGCGGGAGTGGGAGGAATTGGAGCAAAACCTACCGGTGTGGGAAGCCCGACGCACGGAAATTGCCC
>JBILEM010000159.1:0-4035 GCA_044352085.1 Schleiferiaceae bacterium | reverse complement strand
GAGCTGTGCGCCGTAGGCCAGGGGGCGGGTTTGCTGCACCAGTCCCTTGCCAAAGGAACGCTGCCCAATGACCACGCCGCGGTCCAAATCTTGGAGGGCGCCGGCCACAATCTCCGAGGCGGAGGCGCTTTGCCCGTCAATCAAAACGGCCACGGCCATCTTGGGGGCCAGGGGCTCCCGCAGGGTTTTAAATACTTGGTCGGTTTCCGGCAGTTGTCCCTTGGTTTTGACCACCACCGTGCCTTTGGGCACAAAAAGGTTCACAATTTCAATGGCTGCCGTCAGCAGGCCGCCGGGGTTGCTCCGCAGGTCCAGCACCACCGACTCCGCGCCTTGCTTTTGGACGTCTTGCAGGGCCGCGCGCACCTCGTTGGCCGAGGTTTCCGTGAAGCTGCTCAGGGCAATGTAGCCGGTTTTGGGGTCCAGCATGCCGTGGTAAGGCACGGCTTTCAGCTGAATTTCCGCCCGGGTGAGGACCACGTTTTTGCGCTCCCCGCGGTGTTCGTAGACGACGTCGATTTTGGTTCCGGGAGAGCCCTTGAGTACGTCCCCAATTTCCTCCATGGTCTTCTTGGTCAGGGGCACCCCGCTGGCTTCAATCAACAGGTCGCCGGGGTGAAGTCCGGCTTTGTCTGCCGGGCCGCCTTCGTGCACGCCCGCCAGCAGAACCACGTCCTCCAAAATGCGGATGGTGGCGCCAATGCCGCCGTATTGGCCCGTTTGCTGGATGCGAAAATCCTCAATCCGACGCTCGGGGATAAAGACGGTGTAGGGGTCCAGTTCCGACAGCATGCCGTCCAGGGCGTCTTCCATCAGGGTGCCGGGCTGGGTGGGGTCTACGTAGCCCAGGGTGATTTCCCGGAACACGGCATTGAACAGCTCAATTTGCTTGGTGACCTCAAAATAGTTTACGGGTACGGCTGCGCCCAGACCCACCAGCACCAGGCCGGCTACCAGACTACGTACGAGAATTCGTTTCATGTGCCAAATCTAGGCCTTTTTCCACGGCTTTCCGAACGGCCAGCCGCAAAGCGTCCAAGGGAATTTCCTCGTTTCCGACGTACTGAAGGGCCAACCAAACGGGAGGGACGGGATTCCATCCTGCTGCCGCTTTTTCCAGGCGGTACGCCTCCCGCAACCGGCGCTTGTGGCGGTTGCGCACCACGGCGCGTTTGAACCGTTTTTTGGCGGCGGCAAATAGCACCTGCAAACCCGGTTCGGGTTCTGTGCCGGGGAGCAAGTCGGGGGAAGCAGGCACGGCCACCACGCGCACCGGAAAAACCAACGAAGATTTCCCAGCGGCAAAGAGAAAATCGATGCGCTTTTGTTTGTGCAGGCGATCGTTTTTGGAAAGGGTGGCGCGCACGGCCGGTTATTTTCCCTTGTTGGACTCCTTCATGTAGAGGTCCAGCGCCGCAATCATGGAGGGAGCCTCCGGGGTGGGGACGGGGATGTCCAGGCGGAGGTTCATGTCCCGGGCCGCTTGCTGGGTGCTGGAACCGAAGGCGGCAATGCGCGTTTCGTTCTGCACAAAATCCGGGAAGTTCTTGAACAAAGACTTGATTCCCTCGGGGCTAAAAAACGCCAAAATATCGTACTTCACTTCGGCCAAGTCGCTGAGGTCGCTGGCCACGGTTTTGAACAAAATGGCCCGGGTGTACTTCAGTTTGTTGGCGTCCATCAAGGCGGGGATTTCGTCCTTCCACACGTCGGAAGTGGGAAACAAGAAATGCTCGTCCTTGTGCTTTTTCAGGGTCGGAATGAGGTCTTCCAGGGTGCCTTTGGCGGGGTAGATTTTGCGCTTGCGGTACTGCACAAATTTCTGCAAGTAGAAAGCGACGGCCTCGGAAACGCAGTAGTATTTCCATTCCGCGTTGATTTCCACGCGCATTTCCTGGCAAATCCGGAAATAATGGTCTACGGCGTTCTTGCTGGTAAAGATGACCGAGGAGAAAGCGCCGGGGTTGATTTTGTCTCGCCGAAAGTCAGAGGCAGGCACCCCGTCCACCTTGATAAAGGGACGAAAATCGATTTTGACTTTGTGTTTGGCCCCCAGTGCTGCATACGGGTTGTTTTCCGCTGCGGGCTCCGGTTGCGATACGAGGATCGATTTGACTTTCATAGGTGCGACGCTCCATAAAAGGCCCACGCCAGTGGGGCCCCTTCCAGCGTGCAAAGGTACGCAAAAAGGTGCACCGTAGAAAGGGTGGATTTCTGCAGCAAGAAACGCGTACCTCTCACAATACCAACAGCATACAACCCAATGCTCAGGGCAAAGAAAAGTTGCGCGGCAAAGCCGTGCCCCCCCGGGGCCAACCAGCCCCAAAGCAACGGCAAGGCAATCAAACCGGACCACCGCAATCCCACCGAACGCTCGGTCCAGTAACCGGAAAAAGCGGTCTGTTGAAGCAGCAACGCACCCGACAAGGTGTGCAAGACATATTGCATGCCAAAGAAGAGAAGCCAACCCAGTCCAAAAACCACGGTCCAGGCGCCGGACCACGCAATTTCCGGCAGTTCCACAAGCGTTTCAACCAAAGGGACCGAAAAAAGACCGGCCGCCAGCGCACCAAGGGCCCAGTTCCACACCACAAAGCCAGTGGAATACGTTCGGTCTTGGCCGGCCCGAGGTTTCCACAAATCGCTGTACCAACCCAACAAGGCCGTCCGGCGTTGGTGGAGAAAAATCCCCGCCAACAGCGTGAATCCCAAGATGATCCAAAACAACCACGCCGTAGGGTGGTCGGGTCTTACTTGTCCAACAAATCCGGTTTCCATGCGTTATGCAAAGGTACGATTTCTCTTGGGTGTAGAGCCCCGTGTACTACCTTTGTCCCCCAATTCCAATTGGTGTAAACCCCAATCTCCAAAACCATGGCTGCACGTCAAGACCTTTACCAGCATCCCGACTACTATTTGATGGACGAATTGCTCTCCGACGAGCACAAGTTGATCCGCGAGGCCACCCGGGAATGGGTGAAGCGCGACGTTTCTCCCATCATTGAGGACTACGCCCAGCGCGCGGAATTCCCCAAGCAATTGGTGAAAGGCCTGGCTGAGGTAGGCGCCTTTGGGCCGTACATCCCCACCGAATACGGCGGTGCCGGTCTGGACCAGATTTCCTACGGCCTGATGATGATGGAAATCGAACGCGGCGACAGCGGCGTCCGCTCCACGTGCTCCGTGCAGTCGTCCTTGGTCATGTACCCCATCTACGCGTACGGCTCCGAAGAGCAACGCCGCAAGTACTTGCCCAAGTTGGCCTCCGGCGAAATGCTGGGATCTTTTGGTTTGACGGAGCCCAACTTCGGTTCCAATCCCGGCGGAATGGTGACCAACATCAAGGACATGGGTGATCATTACCTGCTGAACGGAGCCAAGATGTGGATTTCCAACGCGCCTTTCTGCGACATTGCGGTTGTTTGGGCCAAGAACGAAGCCGGCCGCATCCACGGCGTAATTGTGGAGCGCGGCATGGAAGGATTCACCACTCCGGAAACCCACAACAAGTGGTCTTTGCGCGCCTCCGCCACCGGCGAGTTGGTGTTCGACAACGTCAAGGTTCCCAAGGAGAATCTCCTTCCCAACAAATCCGGTTTGGGCGCTCCGCTGGGCTGCTTGGACTCTGCCCGTTACGGCATTGCCTGGGGCGCCTTGGGCGCGGCCATGGACTGCTACGACACGGCCCTGCGCTACTCCCAAGAACGCATCCAGTTTGACCGTCCCATTGGCGGTTTCCAGCTGCAGCAAAAGAAATTGGCCGAAATGATCACGGAGATCACCAAGGCGCAGTTGCTGACCCTCCGTTTGGGCCAGCTGAAGAACGAAGGACGCGCCACTACCGCCCAAATCTCCATGGCCAAGCGCAACAACGTGAACATGGCGCTGGAAATTGCGCGCGAAGCCCGCCAAATGCTGGGCGGAATGGGCATCACCGGAGACTACCCCATCATGCGCCACATGATGAATTTGGAGTCTGTAGTGACCTACGAAGGCACGCACGACATTCACTTGCTGATCACCGGCATGGACGTG
>JBILEM010000174.1:0-3778 GCA_044352085.1 Schleiferiaceae bacterium | reverse complement strand
TCACCAAAAGGGCCGTCTCGTAAGAGGCGGCCCTTCTCGTTTAGTACAGAAAGTTGTCGTACGGGAAACGCACGGCGTGGAGGGTGCTGACCAGGCCGTAGAGGGCGTCTTTGAGGCCGTCGAAATTGTCTTTTTGGGTGGCGGAAATAAAGACGGCTTGGCCCTGTGCACGGTCTTCCCAGGCGCGTTTAATGGCATCCAAGGCCCCGGGTTCGGCCGTCTCCAAAAAGGCGTCGACCTTGTTGAAAACCATCAAAATGGGTTTATCGCGGGTGTCCAACTCCGACAAAATCAAATTCACGGATTCGATGTGGTCCTCGTACGCCACGTGGGGCAGGTCCACCACGTGCACCAAAATGTCCGCCTCGCGCACCTCGTCCAACGTCGACTTGAAGGACTCCACCAGCTGGGTGGGGAGCTTGCGGATGAACCCGACGGTGTCGGACAACAAAAAGGGCAGGTTGCCAATGACCACCTTGCGCACCGTGGTGTCCAGGGTGGCAAACAGCTTGTTTTCCGCCAGCACCTCGCTCTTGCTGAGCGCGTTCATGAGGGTGGACTTGCCCACGTTGGTGTAGCCCACCAGCGCCACGCGGATCAGGGCGCCCCGGTTCCCCCGCTGGGTGGCCATCTGGCGGTCGATTTTCTCCAGTTTTTCCTTCAGCCACGCAATCCGCTGCTGGATGATGCGACGGTCCGTTTCGATTTGGGTTTCCCCCGGTCCCCGCATGCCAATGCCCCCCTTTTGGCGTTCCAAGTGCGTCCACATCCGGCTCAGACGCGGCAGCAGGTATTGGTACTGCGCCAACTCCACCTGCGTCCGTGCATAGGAGGTTTGGGCGCGGGCCGCAAAAATGTCCAAAATCAAGTTGGTTCGGTCCATCACCTTGATTTCAAAGAGGCGCTCAATGTTCTTCAGCTGCGACGGCGTCAATTCGTCGTCAAACAGCGCCAAGTCGATGTCGTGTTCTTGGATGTAGGCGTGGATTTCCTCCATTTTTCCCGACCCCAGGAAGGTGTAGGAGTCCGGCTTGTCCATTTTTTGGGTGAACCGGGCCACGGTGGTGGCTCCGGCGGTCCGCGCCAAAAAGTCCATTTCGTCCAGGTACTCCTGCACCTTTTCTTCCGGTTGCAGGCGGGTAATGGCTCCGATCAGGATGCACCGCTCTTCGCGGTCTTCCCGGGTTTGGCGTTCTATCATAAAGGGATTCGGTTCAAAGCAGGCGCTCCCAAGGAATGCGGGACAAAATAAGCAACAGGCCAATGCCCATCCACGTCATGCGGGTAGAGAAGGCGCCGGCGGGGTCTTGCTTTTTGGACTTGGAATAGCCCACGGTGATCAGGGCAATGCCGATGAGGTTCACCAAGATGTGTTCCACGGCAAACCAGCGCAGATCTGCGTTCTTCATCACCTCCGCGGTGTTGGTGGTGAGCTGGTTGAACCAAGGCCCCACAAAGTACATGGCCAGGCCAAACAGGAGCTGCAGGTGGCCAAAAATCAAGGCAAAAAGAGCGGTACGGCGGTCCCAGGCGTTTTGCTGGGGGCGCTTGGATATCCATCCTTGCAGGGCCATTCCAACGGCCGCAACGGCGGCAATCAGGAACAAATAGGCGAAGAGTCTGTGGGTGTGAAGCAGTCCGGTGTACATGGTCAGTCAAATAAAAAAGGTTTCCGTAGGAAAGGATGAAGTTACGGCACAGGGGCGATGCGTGCGACGGTTCCAAAAGGAAGTCGTTTTCCGTGGGCATCCGTGGCAAAGTGCTCCACCAAGGAAGCGCTGCGTCCAAAGTGCTGCGCCAGCAGGGTGTGGGCAACCACCGCGCTGAGTCCCATGGAATAGAGGTTCAGCACCACAAAGCCGTTGGGTTCCAAAATCTGGGCGCAATCCTGCAGCAGCGCGTCCAGGTGGTCTTCCAAAATCCATTTTTCGCCGTCGGGGCCGCGGCCGTAGGCCGGGGGGTCCAACACAATGCCTCCGTAGCGGTTCCCGCGCTTGGCTTCTCTCCGAACAAAGGCCGCGGCGTCTTCCACCACCCAGCGAATGCCCTTCAAACCCGACGCATCTTGGTTTTGCCGGCCCCAGTCCACCACCTTGCGGACAGCATCCACGTGGGTGACCTCCGCGCCCGCGGCGCATGCGGCCAGCGAGGCGCCTCCGGTGTAGGCAAACAGGTTCAGCACCTTGGGTGCGTTGCCCAGAAGCTGGACGGCGTCGTAAATCCACTCCCAATTCTCCGCCTGCTCCGGAAAGAGTCCAATGTGCTTAAAGGCCGTGCGTTGCAGGGAAAACCGCAACGCGGTACCGCGCAAATTGTACACCACCTCCCACCGTTCGGGCACCCCGGAAGCGGTGGTCCAAGCGCCCTTGTCTGGGCTTTCCTTGGACCGGGAAAACGAGGCTTGGGCTTTTTTTCTCCATTCGTAGCCTTCCCACGTGGGCAGCCAGACGGCTTGGGGTTCGGGCCGGGCCAAAACCAGGGAGCCAAACCGCTCCAGTTTGTACTCGCTGCCGCAATCCAGCAGGGCGTAGTCTTTCCAGCCCGTCGCCTCGGCCAGGGCCAATCCTTCGGGAAAGGGAATCGTGTTTTTACCCGCCATGGCTTCCGGTTTGGGCAGACCGCAGTCCGTTGTAGTAGGCCTGGGTTTCCTCGGCCGGATTGAAATACCCAAAGGCCACATGCGGGTACTTCGCTCGAACCAGCTCTTGCAGCTTCAAAATGCCGATGGGCTCGGGGTCCGGCTCCAGACGCACCTTTTTGAAATACCAGTCCGGGTCGATGGTGAAATTCCGCCACTGGATCATGTTCAAATCCGTGGTTTCAATCAGGCGTTGCAGGGCGTCCCATTCCGCGCGGGCGTCGGTGACCCCCGGAAAAACAAAGTAGTTGATGCTGGACCAGCCTCCGTGCCGACGGACCACCTTCAAACTCTCGATGAGGTCTTCAAACGCGTAGTTGCGCGGCAGGTAGTAGTTGGTGTACCAGTCTTTGCGGGCCGAATTCATGCTCACGCGGATGCTCTGCAAACCAGCGGCGCACAGGGCTTCCACAGCGTCGGGCTTGGACCCGTTGGTGTTGATGTTCAGAATGCCCTTGGACGTTTTGGCGCGGATTTTTTGGATGGCCTGCACCAAGGTTTCCCACACCAGCAGCGGTTCTCCTTCGCAGCCCTGCCCAAAAGACAGAATGGGGTAGGGGGCGCTTTCGATGTGGTACAAGGCCATTTCGGCGATTTCGTCCGGGTCGGGGACGAATTTCAACCGAAAATGGGCGCTGTGGACGTCTTCGTCCTCTTGCAAGGAAATGCAGCCCAAGCACGTGGCATTGCAGGCGGGGGAAGCGGGAATGGGGCATTCCCACCGGTTTAAAAAGAAATTTTGGGCCGCGCGGCAGCTGTAGTCGCTGGCGCAGTTCTCGGCCAAATGGGTGACCACGCGGTTGTTCGGAAAACGCTTCCGCATGGCGTCGATCTGCCGGTCCACCAACGGCTGGTGAAATTGGCTGACGTCTTGCCGCAAATCCGGGTCTACCCGCACCGCCGTGGTCCAAAACCGACCGTCCAACCAGCCTACGGCCGTGTACGCGTACAACGGCAGGATGGGGGCCACCCCGCGCTTCTCAAACGCCGCCAGGTGGGTTTGGCTGTGCGCCGGGCTGATGAAGGCCGCCACGGCCTCCGTGCCTTCGTAGGGCTCCATTTGCCCCGATTTGGGGTTCCAACCCACCGGAACCCGCCCCGGAAGAAAGAAAAACTCGCTTCCTTCCGGGAGGGGAATAA
>JBILEM010000054.1:0-7823 GCA_044352085.1 Schleiferiaceae bacterium | reverse complement strand
AAACATCGAAGCGCAGGCCGTCACCCCGAGGTACACGAAGGTGCGCATGTAGCTCCGCTTGTTCCCTGCCACCTCGGCCAAGGCCGCGAGGTAAGGCGCCAGTATACTGATGGTCAAGTACGCTGCAGCAATGGCAAAGGTGTACGCGGCCGTATGGCTAATTGCACCCAAAAGAGGCAGATCAAATGAAGAAACCTCGGCGGATTCCATCACCGCCCCGTAATAGATGGGGTACACGGCGGTACCCACTACCAGGGTGTATGCGCTGTTCGCCCAGTCGTAAAAAACCCAACCCCGCTTGACGCGAACGTCCGTGTGTTCCATGGACGAAAGGTAGGATTTTTTTTAGCCTTGCTGTTGGAGCTTGATCAGGTTTAACGCACTTCCCGCACGGAACCAACCGATTTGCTGGTCGTTGTAGGTGTGGTTGGCCTGGACGGTGTCTTGCGTTCCATCGGCGTGCTTGAGCACAAGAGTCAACGGTTTTCCGGGAGCAAAGTCTACCAAATCGACGAAGTCAATGGCGTCGTTTTCCTGGAACAAGTCGTAGTCGGCCTCGTTTTGGAAAGTGAGGGCCAACATGCCTTGTTTCTTCAAGTTGGTCTCGTGGATGCGCGCAAAACTCTTGACCAAAATGGCCTTGACGCCCAGGTGGCGGGGCTGCATGGCTGCATGCTCGCGGGATGAGCCTTCGCCGTAATTGTGGTCGCCCACCACCAAAGTGGGAACGCCCGCCGCTTTGTACGCCCGTTGTACAGCAGGGACCTCGCCGTGTTCGCCGGTCAAAACATTTTTGACGTTGTTGGTCTGGCCGTTGAAGGAATTGACCGCACCGGTGAGGGTGTTGTTGGCAATGTTGTCCAAATGGCCGCGATAACGCAACCAGGGACCGGCCATGGAGATGTGGTCCGTGGTGCACTTGCCCTGCGCCTTGATCAGAATGCGCGCATTTTCAATGTTGCGGCCGTCCCATGGGGAAAAGGCATCCAACAATTGCAACCGCTCCGACCCGTCCTTTACCTCAACAACTACCGAGCTGCCATCGGCGGCAGGCGCCTGGTAGCCCGCATCCTCGACGGCGTAGCCGCGCTGGGGAAGTTCCTCGCCCACGGGAGGGTCCAAAAGAACCGCCTCCCCGTTTTTATTGATCAGCTTGTCCTTTAGCGGATTGAAGTCCAATCGACCGGCAATGGCCAAGGCCGTTACCAATTCGGGCGACGCCACAAACGCGTGGGTGTTGGGGTTGCCGTCGGCGCGCTTGGAGAAGTTCCGGTTGAACGAGTGCACAATGGTGTTCTTCTCCCCTTTTTCGGCGCCGGGACGGTTCCACTGGCCGATACATGGGCCGCAGGCGTTGGCAAATACTTTGCCGCCAATGGCTTCGAACTCGGCAAGAAGGCCGTCGCGTTCCGCGGTGAAACGGACTTGCTCGGAACCGGGGGTAACGGAGTATTCCGCTTTGACCTCCAAATGCTTTTCCGCGGCCTGGTGGGCAATGGAAGCGGCACGGGTCAGGTCTTCGTACGACGAGTTGGTGCACGAACCAATCAAACCAACCTCGATGTCCAAGGGCCAGCCGTTCTGGGCGGCCAAAGCACCCAACTGCGAAATGGGTGTAGCCAAATCCGGAGTGAAAGGTCCGTTTACATGCGGCTCCAGGGTGTTCAAGTCGATTTCAATGACCTGGTCGAAGTAGTTTTCGGGGTGGGCATAAACCTCGGCGTCGCCGGTCAAATCGGCCGCTACAGCATTGGCCAGGTCGGCCACTTCGGCACGACCGGTTGCGCGCAGGTAGCGCTCCATGGAGGCGTCGTACCCAAAGGTGGAGGTGGTGGCGCCAATTTCGGCCCCCATGTTGCAGATGGTACCTTTTCCGGTGCAGCTCAAGGAGGTAGCCCCTTCACCAAAATATTCCACAATGGCACCGGTTCCGCCTTTTACGGTAAGAATGCCTGCTACTTTGAGGATGACGTCTTTTGCCGAAGCCCAACCGTTCAGTTTTCCGGTCAATTTCACGCCGATCAGTTTGGGGAATTTCAATTCCCAGGCCATACCGGCCATTACATCAACGGCGTCCGCACCGCCCACGCCAATGGCTACCATGCCCAAACCACCGGCGTTCACCGTGTGGGAGTCGGTTCCAATCATCATGCCCCCGGGGAAGGCATAGTTTTCCAAAACCACTTGGTGGATAATGCCCGCGCCGGGTTTCCAAAAACCGATGCCGTATTTTGTAGAAACGGAGGCCAAGAAATTGAAGACCTCGTTGGATTTGTTCACGGCTTCTTGCAAATCCGACGTCGCACCCACATGGGCTTGAATCAGGTGGTCGCAATGCACGGTGGACGGTACGGCTACTTTTTTGCGGCCGGCTTGCATGAATTGCAGCAGAGCCATCTGGGCCGTGGCATCTTGCATCGCAACCCGGTCGGGTGCGAAATCCACGTAGGACTTGCCGCGCTCAAACGACTCGGTAGCCGACGTTTGCCACAGATGGGCGTAGAGAATTTTCTCACTGAGCGTCAGGGGCTTATCCAAAACGCGCCGGGCGGCAGCTACTTTTTCGGGGTAGGTTGCGTAAAACGCACGGATCATTTCGATGTCGAATACAGACATGGCTACAGGGATTGTTACGATGCAAAATTACGGACGAATCGCCGTTTTTTCGTAATTTTTTTAAGTTAAGTGTCGCTTTTTTTGGTTATTTTCTATTCAAAATGGGCGAGCGATCCTTTCGGGATGCGCACGCACCGGCACAGCCTCGGACGGTTGTTTTGAACCCCATCAAGCACAAGCCAAACCCCTTTGGAAAGCGGAAAGAACCCGGTTCATTCGTGCTGTCAAATCGGTACCTTTGTAATTAGATACCATGAGTAAACCCTATACCCATTTCACGGAAGGCTTGAACATGGCCTTGGGCGCGTTGCGCGGCAACATGCTGCGCGCGGTCCTGACCGGTTTGATTATCTCCATTGGCATTATGGCCTTGGTGGGCATGCTCACGAGTACAACGGCTATGGAGAGTGCCATCACTGGGCAATTTTCGACGATGGGCGCCTCTACCTTCACCCTCCAATCGGGGGGGATGAACATTCGCTTGGGGGGCGGCCGTCGGGTGGAAGAAAAAGCGCAGCCGCAAATCCCGTTGTACCAGGCCTTGGCGTTTCAGCAAAGGATGGACTATCCCGGAGCAACCGTCAGCATTTCGGACGTATTCTCGGGCACGGGAACCGTTTCGATCGGTGCGCTTAAAACCAACCCAAACGTCCAAGTTTTTGGGGTTGACAATGCCTACTTAAAAACAACCGGACTGAGCATTCAAGAAGGCCGCCCCTTTAGCAACACCGAACTCAACGAAGGCCGATCCGTGGCGTGGCTCGGGTTTGATGTGGCCTTTAAGTTGTTCCCCGAAGGAGGGGCCTTGGGCAAATCCATCCGGGTGCAAGGCAAATCGTTTCAGGTAGTGGGGGTTTTGGAACCCAAAGGTAACAGCGCCTTTATGGCGCAGGACCAGTCGGTCTTGATGCCTGTCCGTGCCGGCCACCGCCTTTTTGGAAATGCATCCAGCAGTTACGCCATTCAAGTGATGGCCCCGCAGCCGGATAAATTGGAGCCGTGCGTTCAGGCAACCGTTGCTCAATTCAGGTCCCTGCGCGGACTGCGTCCTGGGGAAGAAAACGACTTCAACATCCGGAGAAGCGATGCCATTTCTGCGTTGCTGATTGAACAACTTTCGAGTGTGTCATTGGCAGCGGCAGTCATAGGAGCCATTACCCTTTTGGGAGCCAGCATCTCCCTGATGAACATCATGTTGGTGTCCGTTACCGAACGGACGCGTGAAATTGGAACCCGCAAAGCCCTGGGCGCCACCCGTTCCACCATTGCGTTGCAGTTTTTGTTGGAAGCGATTTTGGTTAGTTTGCTTGGAGGAGCCTTGGGGACCGTTTTGGGAATTGCGGTTGGCAATGGCCTGAGTGCCGCCATGGGAGGCGCCTTTATTATGCCTTGGAACTGGATCGGATTGGCTTTTGGCGTGTGTTTGGTAGTCGGTATTGGTGCCGGGTATTACCCCGCCCGGAAGGCTGCCGGATTGGATCCTATTGAAGCGTTGCGTTATGAATGAAAAATGGAAGCAATTTAGGGAGGGCGTAGCCCGCCTGTGGGATCGCATACAATCGGCCTACCGCAAGGGAGACGAACGGATGGCCCAATGGCCCGGCATGCACCGCACCTGGCTCCGCAAAGGAATTCAGCTTGCCGTCACCGGCTCCGTCTTTTTGGTGGTTTTGATTTGGTCCATCGCCTTGGGGGCTTTTGGCATCATCCCAACCCGGGACGACATCCGGTCTGTGCGCAACGACCTGGCTACCGAAGTGTATTCCGAGGACGGGGTTTTAATTGGCAAGTACTTTTTGCAGAACCGTACCGGGGCCGATTTAGAAGAAATACCGCAGTACCTCATCGATGCCCTGGTTTCGACGGAAGACGTTCGCTTCTTTGAACACGACGGCGTGGACAGTCGTTCCCTGCTGCGCGTGGTCGTGAAAACCGTTATCCTCCGAAATGAGTCTTCCGGCGGGGGGTCTACCATCACCCAGCAATTGGCCAAAAACCTCTTTGGACGGGAAAATTACGGTCCCCTTTCCTTGGTTTTGGCCAAGGTGAAAGAGTTTATTGTGGCCCGACGCCTGGAGGAATTGTACACCAAGGAACAAATTTTGGAGTTGTACCTAAACACCGTCAGTTTTGGCGAAAACGTATACGGAATCGAAACGGCGAGCCTGCGGTATTTCAACAAAAAACCGACCGACTTGGACCTGGAGGAAGCAGCTGTATTGGTGGGGTTGCTGAAGGCAAATTCCAAGTACAATCCGCGCAAGAACCCGGAAAATGCCCGCGAACGCCGAAATGTGGTCTTGGGGCAAATGCTGAAATATGCCTACCTCACAAAGGAAGAGTACACCCAATTGTGCGCGAAGCCGCTGGAAATCAACTACTACAACCTGGAAGACGAAAAACCGGCCCCGTATTTCTTGGCAGCCATCCGTCCGGAAGTGGAAGAAATCCTGAGCACCTTGCGAAAACCCGACGGCTCCGAATACGACGTGGACCGGGACGGCTTGATCATTGAGACAACGCTCTCCTCTACCCTGCAGCGGTTCGCCAACCAAGCGGTTTGGAAGCAGATGCAGCGCATTCAGCGCAACTTCAATGCCCATTGGGGCGAATCTTCTTGGAAAAAATTACCCGACTTCCTCCAGCGCGAAATCGAAAAGACGCCGCTGTACAAGCGTTTGAAGGCCGACGGAGCGTCGGAAGAAGAAATTCAAAAGGCCCTGGAGCTGGAGAAGTCCATGGTGGTTTTTGCCTACACCGAGGAAGGCGACGAGCGCAAAAACCTCAGCACCCTGGATTCCATCAAATACGCGCAAGCCCTGATGTCGTGTGGATTGGTCGCCTTGGACCCCGTGCGCGGAACCGTGAAGGCCTGGGTAGGTGGCCCAAGCTTCCAGTACCTGCCCTACGACCACGTCCTTTCCCGCCGGCAAACGGCCTCGGCATTCAAACCGATTGTGTACGCGGCTGCCTTGGAAAAAGGCATCTCCCCGTGTACGTATTTTGAAAACGAACTCAAGACGTACCCCGAATTCGTCAACTGGACGCCGGAGAACCACGACCGTATTTACGGCGGTGAATACACCATGCGCGGAGCCCTCAAGCGGTCCATCAACGTTGCCACGGTGGAGGCGCTGATGAAAACCGGCAGAGGCAATGTGGTGCGTATGGCGCGCAAGCTCGGTTTCAAAGGCGAAATGGACGACCGTCCTGCCATGGCCCTGGGGGCCAACACCGCCTCCCTCCTGGAATTGGTGACCGCCTACGGCGCGTTTGCCAACGGAGGCAAATCGTTTACCCCTTTGGCCGTTACCAAAATAACCGACCAAATGGGGCAGGTCCTTTACGAACGCAAGCCGTCGGGCATGCGTGCCGTCATGGATACCGCCAACGTGGCCATGCTAACCGACATGCTCCGGGCCGTCATCAACGAAGGAACCGGAAACAGCGTTCGGGCTTACGGCCTGTCCGGCGACTACGCGGGCAAGACCGGTACGGCTCAAAACTACTCGGACGGCTGGTTTGTGGGATACACGCCCAAGATTGTAGCTGGGGTATGGGTAGGTGCTTCCTCCCCGCTGGTGCATTTCAAAGACGCACGCGGCGCGGGAAATGCCACGGCGTTGCCCATCTGGGCCAATTTCATGGGGTCCGTGGAACGCTCCGGACTCAGCAGGCGCTACGTCATTCCCTTCAAACCCCTGTCCGAATCCCTCCGGGACAAAATGAATTGCCCCGACTACAAGCCCGGGTTGATGGACGAAATCAACCAGATGTTCTTGGACGACGAGGGGGCTGTGGACGACATACCCGTTGCTCCTGAACCCGAAACCCCGGACGGCACACATCCGTAGCATGGGCAACCGCATTTTGGCCTTGGCTTGGACCCTGGCGGAGCGTGACCTGCGTGCGCGCTACGCCCAGAGTGCTTTGGGTAGGTTTTGGAACCTCGCGCAACCCGTTGCAATGGCATTGGTTTTGGCGCTCATCGGGCACCGCATGAACCAAGACTTTCCTGCTTCCACGTGGTTGGCAGGATGGGTACTCTGGAATGCCTTTGCCTCGAGTTGGATCCTGGGTAGTCTCTCTTTGGCCCACAACCGGGAATTGGTCACCAAAACCTCCTTGCCCCCCCTTGCTTATCCGATGTCCAAGGCGCTTATGGCGGCTGTGGATGGCGGAATTGGGCTGCTCCTTTGGGTTGTTGTATTTCTTTACCAAAACCTCGTTCTGCCCCCAGTAGGCGATGTTGTGGTCGTAATCGTGTGCTTGGCACTTGCCCTTCTCCAAGGATTTGGATTGGGGGCATTGACCGCGTTGCCCGCAGCGCGTTGGAAAGACTGGGCCGTCGCCACTCCGTTTTTGGCACAATTTGCTTTTTTGTTGTCGCCCCTGTTGGCCGGTGGCGCCGGTTTCCTGCATACCTACACCCTTTGGATTCCCGGCTGGTCCGCTGTCCACTTGTATGTGCAGGTCGACCCTATTCCGGGTCACACGTGGATGGATTGGGGCACCGCGGCAACGGTGGGGGTTTTCTTGGCTCTTTCCGGTTGGTTTGCCCTTCACCAATGGGGCAAAAAAGCATCTGACTGGGTATGACACCGCACATTGCCTTCGATCAACTGACCAAGAAATTTGGTTCGTACACGGCGCTGGACGCGGTTTCCGGGCATTGGGCAGCCGGGCAAGCAATTGGGGTGGTTGGCGCCAACGGAGCCGGGAAATCCACCCTGCTGCGTTTGCTCTCGGGTATTTCGGCCCCTACTTCCGGGCGCATGGACGTCCAAGGCCGATTGGCCAGCCTGCTGGAGGTCGGCACCGGGTTCCATCCGGAATTGACGGGACGGGAAAACATTTACCTCTACGGCCAAATCCTGGGCCTTCGTCGGGCCGAAATTCGGCACCAATTGGACGCCGTAGTGGACTTCGCCGGGGTGGGAAGCCAGTTGGACCTGCCCTTGAAACACTACTCTTCCGGGCAAAAAATCCGGTTGGGTTTCTCCGTAGCCGCTCAGCTCCAAGCCGATATTCTGCTGTTGGACGAGGTTCTGGGCGTTGGCGACGCCGCCTTTCAGCAGCAGTCGTTCGAACGGATGCAATCCCTTCTGGCCGACGAAGGGCGTTTGGTGGTGGTGGTTTCGCACCATTTGGGGACGATTCGCCGGATGTGCGGCTCTGTTTTGTGGCTGGACCAGGGACGCACTAAG
>JBILEM010000053.1:0-7898 GCA_044352085.1 Schleiferiaceae bacterium | reverse complement strand
CTGTAAAACAGAAGGTTGCCAACGACGTGCAAGGCCGTCGCTGCAGCTCCGTCCAAGGCATACCCTGCCAAATTCAAGGGCAAGCCAATGCCTGCCGCCCAGAATCCGCGCTTGGACCACTTTTTCACGTCCATGCCTTCTTCCTTGACTTTCATGTAGCGCGATGCCAAAGCCGGATTGACCACCAACGCCACAAAAAGCGACGAAGACAACACAATCACCAACGTAATGGGCAAGTACTTCATGAACTGGCCAATAAGACCGGGCCAAATGGCCAGCGGCAAAAAGGCTGCAACCGTTGTAGCCGTAGACGAAATAATGGGGATGGCAATTTCTCCGGTGCCTTTGCGGGCAGCCGTGGTTAGGTCAAAGCCCATATCCGTGTACCGGTAGATGTTTTCGACGACCACAATCCCGTTGTCTACCAACATGCCCAAGGCAAGCACCAATCCAAACAAAACCATGGTATTCAGGGTCACGCCCATGGCTCCCAAAACGAAGAAGCTCAACAACATGGAAAGCGGAATGGCAATCCCTACAAAGAGGGCATTGCGAAGCCCTAAGAAGAACATCAAGACCAAGACCACCAACAAGACCCCAAAAATGATGGAGTTCTCCAACTCGCCGAGCTGGTTGCGGGTACGGTTGGATTGGTCGTTGGTTACCGTTACTTGAACGTCGTCCGGCAAGGTGTTCGCTCGGGCGTCGGCAAGGATTAAGCGGATTTTGTCCGATACCGCAATCAGGTTTTCCCCCCCGCGCTTGACCACATCCAGGGTGACCACCGGCTTGGTATATTCGCGGCTGTAGGATTCCTTTTCCACCTCGCCAAACTTCACCTCGGCGATGTCTTTTAGGTAGACCAGGTTTCCTTTTTCGTGCTTGACCACCAATTCCGACAGTTCGGCCACCTCGTTCATCTCGCCGGAAATCCGAACGTTTCTGCGGTATCCGTCCACCAAAATATCGCCGCCGGAAATCGACATGTTTTCCGACTGGATGGCTTGAGCCACGTCGCCAAAACTGATGCTCAAGGCCTGCATTTGCTGCATGTCCAAACGGACCGCCACTTCCCGGGGGTCCATGCCGCGGATGTCGACTTTGCTTATTTCCGGGAGGTTTTCAATTTGTTCCTCCAGGTATTCCGCATACTCGTTGAGCTGAGTGGGCGTGTAATTGCCCGACAGGTTGATGTTTTGAATGGGCACCAATTCGGAGAATTTGAACTCCGCTACATTGGGCGCTACGGGCAAGTCTTTGGGGAAATCTGCCGTAGCCTGGGCCGCGTCCACTTTGTCCTTCACCTTCCTGAGGGCTTCGGAAGGCGCCACCGAAAAGTCAAATTTGACCCGGATGGTGCTGAACCCTTGGCTGGACGTACTGGTCACTTTGTCCACTCCGGAAAGTCCTTTGACCTCCTTTTCAATGGGACGGGTAACCAACCGCTCCATGTCCAACGGGGCATTGCCCGGATAGATCGTGGTGATAAAGATTTCCGGTTGGTTGATTTCGGGGAACGTCTCCGCCGGCATGCTGCGGTACGCCAACAGGCCCGCAACCAAAATAATGATCGTCAAAACACTGACGGTGACGCGGTTGTTTACCGCCCACGTGGTCAGTCCAAACTCGGGGACCAAGTCCAGGTTGTTCCCCGCGTGGTGGGTGTCTTTTTCTTTGCTTTCCATGGCTTATTTGGAGGTTTCTTTCATCTCCTTAACGGACTGGCCGTCGCGCACGGTGCGCGCTCCTTTGTCTACCAAAATCTCTCCCATCTTCAAGCCAGAACCAATCTCCACTTGGCTGCCGTTGTTCTTGCCAATCGTCACGGGACGCTTCTCCACCAGGCCGATTCCTCCCTTTACCGCTTTGTACACAAACACGTACTGGCCGCCGTTCATGTCTTGTTGAACTAACGCGGAGGGTACGCTCAGGGCTTGGTTGGCCTCGTAGTCCCGAACGCGGACCTTGGCCAGCATGTTGGGCTTGAATTCGCCCGTTGCAGGCAAGTTTACATACACTTTGAACGTGCGGTTGTCGGGATTGATGTAGTCGGACACCTGCGTCACGCGGGCTTCCAACGTCTTGTTGATGGACGGGAAGAGCAAATCGACTTTCTGTCCTTTGCCCACTACGTTGGAGTACGACTCGGGGATGTCCACGGTAACGGAGGCTTTGCCGGCGCTGATCAAGCGACCCAATGCCATCCCGGGAGCGGCGAACTCCCCTTCCTTGGCACTCATTTCGTCTACGATTCCGGCAAAAGGAGCCTTTACGCGGGTCATGGCCATCTGCGTTTGCAGGGTCTGGATCCGTTGCTCCAAAGACTCTTTGTTGGTCTTGGCCTGCAGGTACTGCACTTCGCTGCCAATCCCTTGCTTCCAAAGGCGCTCCTGCTTTTCAAACAAGGTCACGGCCAGATTGAGGGACTTCTTAATTTCGTCCAGCGTGCTCCGCATGACCGAGTTGTCGATCTCCACCAAGGTTTGGCCCGCGGCTACGCGGTCGCCTTCGCTCACCAACACCCGCTTGATTTGGCCGCCCATTTCAGGCAACAAGTTCACGGAACGGTCCGCCTCTACCTTGCCCAATGCTTCAAAAGCATGCACAAAGTTTTCCGGCTGCACTTCCAAGAGGGTTACAGACGTCAAATCGCGCGTGCTGTCCAAGGCGGCCAATTCGGCGTCGATTTCTTGGATGCGGGCGGCAGCGGTTTGGGAAATGGCTACCAAGGAGTCCCGCTCGCCTTGCAATTGGGACAGGTCGGTCGTTTTTTCGTTGGAGCAAGCCACGGCACCCAGTGCAATGGCCCAAATCAGGGATTTTTTCATGGTCAAAAGGGAATGTCTGGAGTAACGTTTATTGAAGGTCTTTGGCAAGTAATTTTTCTAAGGCGACGCGTTTGTTGAGCACGTTGTTGGCGGCATTCAACATGGCCGACACACTCTGCTGGTATTGATTTTCCGCTTGGGTGTATTCCTGGCTGGAGGCGACGCCTTCCTTGAACTTGGTGTACATGCGGTCCCGAACCGACTTGGCCAGTGCCTCGTTGCGTTTTTGGGACAGGTAGCTGTTCAAGGCAAAACTGTATTCGGCTCGGGCCAATTTGTACTGCATGGTCAGCATGCTTTCCGTATTGGCCATCAACAAATCCAATTCTTGGAGCTTGAGCTGCGCCTGCTTCACCCGGGCCACGCGCCGTCCGCTGGTAAAGAGGGGCATGGAAGCATTCAATCCCCAGCTGCTAAAGGCAAAATTGGCGGCTTGGGTCCCGTTGGGGTCCCACACATTATCGGATTGGCTCACGTAGTTGATATTGGCGCCGTAGGCCAGCGATACCTTGGGCAAATACGAAACCCATTCGTTTTGCATGTTGAGTTTGGCCCCCTCGCGGTTAACGGCCATCGTGCGGTAGTCGATGTGGTTCCTGGGATCAAACCCTTGGGTCATCAAGGCATTTCCTGCGTCTGTGAACAGCACCAACGCTTCCAAGGCGTCGGTCAGGGTCAAAGACGTGGCTTGCGGCACGCCCATTTGCAGTTTGAGCAAGGCCTGGGTTACTTCTTTTTGGTTATTCAAAAAGTCCAAGGAATTTTCCAAGTTCCCCACCACCAAGGCCAGTTGGTCGACGTCGGTGGCGTCTAGAAACCCTTCTTTTTGCAGGGCTTTGGTTTCATCCAGGAGCTTCTTGGTCAGCTCCAAGTTCGCGGAAACGGCTTGGGCATTTCGGTCGGTCACTAACGCCAGGTGGTACGCCTGCGCCACTTGCTCCCGCACATCCTGCAAGGACTTTTGGTAGCCCAATTCGGCTGTTTCGGTCACCACCTTGGTGGCCAACAACGCCACAAAATAGGAACCGTCGAACACCAACTGGCTCGCGCTCAGGTTTCCCGCGCTGGCGTACTTGGTACCAAAGGTCAGTTTGGTCAGCTCGCCTGTGCCGCCAAAGTCAATGAATTGCGCCGGCAATTCGACGTTGTTCGTGTAGGATCCCGCGACGTTCACCTGCGGCAATCCGATTGCAATGTTCTGCCAAATGGTGGTTTTGGCCACTTGCCGCTCCAGGTCGCTGATCTGCGCGGAGGCATTGGACTTCATCGCAAGGGCCTGGGCTTGGGCCAAACTCACTTGCATTTGGGCACTTTGAGCCATCGCCATGCTTGCCCACAAGGCCAAGACGGCAGTTGCCCCAACTTTTCTTCTATTCATGGTTTTAATTCAATTTCAATTCAGACAGGGGGTGCTGGGCCATGTAGGCCAAGCCTTTTTCGTTGACGATGGACAGCATAAACGAACGCAGTCCGTAGTGGTAAAAATGGCGGTCTTTGAGCAGGTGTTCGGGAAACCAGTCGATCTCCGTCAGGGCCACCATCTGGGCGTAGTGGTACCACACCGCGTATTCGGGAACCAAGTCGGTCCGGTACAATCCTTCTTTCATGCCGCGTTCCAAGTTGGCCCGGGTGCGTTCCAGCACCATTTGCTTGCGGCGCTCCATCAACCAGGTGTAGGTTTCCGGATAGTACTTTTTCATGGCGAAGAGCATGGACGGGCCATTGCCGGCCACAATTTCCATGACCTGCTGGTGCTGGCGAAACAATTCGTCCAGTGCATTTTCAGATTCCGCGGAAACCCGCTCCATTTTGGCCATCTGCCGCTCAAAGAAGGACCGGATACTTCCGTCCACCAATTCGGCTTTGTTGGTAAAAAACTTGTAGAGCGTTTTTTTCGAGATGGCCAACTCGCGGCTCACATCGTCCATGGTGCACGCGCGCAAACCAAAGCGCTGAAACAACGCCATGGCGCGCTCGGCAATGCTCAGTTTTGGGGCTTCTTCCATGTCAAAAATGCGAATCGGGGTGCAAAGGTACACCAGGGAAACGTTTTTAATAGCAAAATGTTTCCTGCGTTTTGCAAAAACACAAAGAAAATTTCCGGGACTGCAATAATTGCGGGGAGCGGTGCGCTATATGAACGGAATTGCGCACTTTTGTAAGGATAAAAAACACCCCATCACGAATCATGCCACAGCAGGCCATCCGCGACATTCTTAAAAAATCGCCGTCCGACCAACCCATCCTTGTCCAGGGCTGGGTGCGCACCTTCCGCAGCAACCGGTTCATCGCCATCAACGACGGATCCTGCCTGGACAATTTGCAGTGCGTGGTGGATTTTGAGGCCTTCCCGTCGGAATTTCTCAAGCGCATCACCACCTCTGCCTGTTTGCGGCTGACCGGAAAACTGGTTCCCTCCCAGGGAAAAGGCCAGTCCGTTGAGCTTGCTGTTTCACAGATCGAAATCTTAGGAGACTCCAATCCGGAAACCTACCCCCTGCAGCCCAAAAAGCACTCGTTGGAATTCCTCCGGGAAATTGCCCACCTCCGCATGCGGTCCAACACCTTTGGGGCCGTCATGCGCATTCGGCACCACGCGGCCTTTGCGGTGCACCAATTCTTCAACGAACGGGGCTTCTTTTACCTGAATACCCCCATTATTACTTCGTCCGACGCGGAAGGAGCCGGTGAGCTCTTCCGGGTAACCACTTTGCCTGCCCACAATCCCCCCACCACGCCCACCGGCGACGTAGATTTTAGCCAGGACTTCTTTGCCCAAGCCACCAACCTAACGGTCAGTGGGCAATTGGAAGGAGAACTTGGCGCCATGGCACTGGGCAAGATCTACACCTTTGGCCCCACCTTCCGGGCAGAAAACTCCAACACCGCGCGCCACTTGGCCGAATTCTGGATGATTGAGCCGGAAATGGCTTTTTACGACCTCCACGCCAACATGGACCTGGCCGAGTCCTTCACCAAGTACATTGTAGGCTACGTTCTGGAAAAATGCCCCGAAGACCTGGCCTTTTTGGACCAGCGTCTGGCTGAAGAAGAGAGCCAAAAGCCCAAAGACCAGCGCTCCGAACAGGGCCTGCTGGAAAAACTCCGGTTTGTGCTGGAGAACCCCTTTGTGCGCCTCACCTACACCGAAGCCATCGACATCCTTCAGGCATCCAAGCCCAATCAGAAAAAGCAATTCCAGTACCCCGTCACCGGCTGGGGCATCGATTTGCAGTCCGAACACGAGCGGTTTTTGGTGGAAAAACACTTCAAGGCACCCGTCGTTTTGTACGACTACCCCGCTTCCATCAAGGCCTTCTACATGCGCCTAAACGACGATGGGAAAACCGTCCGCGCCATGGACGTTTTGTTCCCGGGCATTGGCGAAATCATTGGCGGCAGCCAGCGGGAAGAACGTCTGGAGGTCTTGGAAGAAAAAATGAAGGCCGTCGGCATTGATCCCGAACACCTTTCGTGGTACCTGGACACCCGCCGTTTTGGTACTTGCGTGCACGCCGGTTTCGGAATGGGTTTTGAGCGCATGGTCCAATTCGTAACCGGAATGGGCAACATCCGCGACGTGATTCCCTTCCCCCGCACCCCCGGAAAAGCCGAATTCTGATCCGTTAACTTCCGTCCGACGTGCTCCACCAAAACCTGTCCCAGAAACTCCAGCAAAAGCTGAGTCCGCAGCAAATTCAGCTCATGAAGCTGATCCAGCTGCAGACCCAGTCGTTGGAAGAGCGGATTCAAGAAGAGATGGAAGTCAATCCGGCCTTGGAAGAAGCCCTGCCCGACCGGACCGCGGAGGACTCCGCCTCGGACGAGGAATCCTGGGAAGCCGACGGCTACGACGACGGCGAGATTTCCCCGGTGGATGCCCCCGAAGGCGAGCAACGGGACACCCTGGACTTTTCCGACTACTTCGACGACGACACCCCCGATTACAAGACCCAAGCCAACAACCACAGCGCAGACGACGAGTCCTACGAAACTCCGTTGGTGGGCGCCAAATCCATGCAGGACCACCTCTTGGAGCAACTGGCCACGGTCATTTTAACCCCCAACGACGAGACGCTGTGCAAGTATTTGATTGGCACCTTGGACGACGACGGGTACCTGCGCCGGGCCACCTTGGACATCTGCGACGACCTGGCCTTTAGCTTGGGCGTGCTGGTGGAGCCCGAGGATTTGGAACGCTTGGTTGGCCGGATTCAATCGCTGGATCCCGCGGGAATTGGCGCCCGCAACCTGCAAGAATGCCTCACCCTGCAGCTGGAACGAAAAAACCCGCCCACCCCGCTCACCCGCATGGCGCTCAAAGTGGTGCAAAGCGGCTTCGAAGCCCTGGCCAAGCGGCACTACGCCAAACTGCTGGACCTCTTACAGACCGACGAAACCACCCTGAAGGAAGTCCTGGCCGAAATTGGGCGGCTCAATCCAAAACCCGGCGGGGCTGTGGGCGGATCCGGAGCCGTGTCTGGCGAAGTGGTCATTCCCGACTTTTTGATCCACGTGCACGACGGTCGATTGGAGTTGCAGCTCAACAGCCGCAATGCCCCGGAGTTAAACATTTCGCGCGATTACAAAGACATGCTGGCCCACTACAAAGACAGCAAAGGCCAAGCGTCGGCCGCCAGCAAGGAAGCCCTCCTCTTTGTGAAGCAAAAAATCGACGCCGCCAAGTGGTTCATCGACGCCATCAAACAGCGCCAGCAAACCCTGTTGCTGACCATGTCTGCCATTATGAAGTACCAAGAAAAGTACTTCCTCTCCGGTGACGAACGCCATCTAAAGCCCATGATCCTGAAGGACATAGCGGACGAAGTCGGGATGGACATTTCCACCGTCAGCCGGGTGGCCAGCAACAAATACGTGCAAACCCCGTTTGGAACGTTTCTTATCAAAACCTTTTTCTCTGAATCCATGCTCAACTCCGAGGGAGAGGAAGTCAGCACGAAGGAAATCAAGAAAATCCTGGAAGACTCCATTGGGGAAGAAGACACGCGCCATCCTTTGACCGACGACGCCTTGGCCCAGTTGCTGGAGGACAAGGGGTATCCCATCGCC
>JBILEM010000052.1:0-8027 GCA_044352085.1 Schleiferiaceae bacterium | reverse complement strand
TGAACGACACGCTGTTGGGTTTCTGTAAAACCCACGGCGTCCCCTTTGTACCCGCGAACAACGCGTTTTACTTGGATCGGTCGGAAGCGGAGGCCCACGACATCTTGTTGTGCGTCAAGGATTCAGAAAAAAAGTCCACACCGGTAGGGCGGGGAAGGGGATTCCGCTACGGAATGCCAAACGACCGTTTCCACATGGCCTCGCAGGCCGAAATGCGCCGCTCGTTTGCTGATCTGCCCGAGGGATTTGCGCATTTGGAGCACTTGCTGGGCCGGGTGGAGCCTTTTGCCTTGTCCCGGGAAGTGTTGCTCCCAAAATTTGAGATTCCAGCGGAGTTTGTGCATCCCGAGGACGAACAAGACGGAGGGAAGCGCGGGGAGAATGCCTATTTGCGCCACCTCACCCTGGAAGGTGCCAAGCGCAGGTACGGAAGTTCTTGGTCCGACGAGATCCAAGAGCGATTGGATTTTGAGTTGGCAACCATCGAAAAAACCGGCTATCCGGGGTATTTTTTGATTGTGCAAGATTTCTGCGCTGCCGCCCGGGATATGGGGGTGAGCGTAGGGCCGGGGCGCGGCTCGGCAGCCGGTTCTGCGGTGGCCTACTGCATCGGCATCACGAACGTAGACCCCATTCGGTACGACCTCCTGTTCGAGCGCTTTTTGAATCCCGACCGGGTATCCCTCCCCGATATCGACATCGATTTTGACGACCGCGGCCGCGACAAGGTCATCCAGTACGTTATCAACAAGTACGGCTCCAGCCAGGTGGCCCAGATTATCACCTACGGCTCCATGGCGGCCAAAAGTTCCATCAAAGACACCGCCCGGGTCTTGGACCTTCCCTTTGCCGAAGCAGACCGCCTCACCAAATCCATGCCCGACGGCAAAAGCCTGTACGAGGTTCTTGGAGTAGACGATAAAAAATTGCGCGATTCCTTGCGCCAAGAAGACTACGCCAAGGCCATTGAACTGCGCAAAATGGCCAACGGCACTGGTACCATGGAGGCCGAGGCCCTGCGCCAAGCCCAGGTTTTGGAGGGGTCGCTGCGCAATACGGGAATTCACGCGTGTGGAGTCATCATTACCCCCACCGACATTCGGGACCTCATTCCGGTGGCCACCGCCAAAGACAGCACCATGTGGTGCACCCAGTTTGACAACGCGGTCGTAGAGAGCGCGGGACTGCTCAAAATGGACTTCTTGGGACTCAAAACCTTGACGCTCTTAAAAGACGCCTTGGAATTGATCCGTATGCGCCACGGTATTGCCATCGATTTGGAAACCATTCCCATCGACGACCCCGCTACCTACGCCCTCTTCCAACGCGGGGATACGGTCGGTATTTTCCAGTACGAATCGGCGGGAATGCAAAAACACCTGCGGGACTTGAAGCCGACGGTTTTCGAGGATTTGATTGCCATGAACGCCTTGTACCGGCCCGGACCTTTGGAATACATCCCGTCGTTCATTCGGAGGAAACACGGCACCGAACCGATTTCCTACGACCTGCCCGACATGCAGGAATTTTTGGAAGAGACCTACGGAATTACGGTTTACCAGGAGCAGGTCATGCGTTTGTCCCAAAAATTGGCCGGTTTCACCAAGGGAGAAGCCGACGTGCTTCGGAAAGCCATGGGGAAGAAGGATGCCGCCCTGCTCGCCAAGCTCAAGCCGAAGTTTTTGGAAGGCGGCAAGGAACGGGAGCACCCGGAACCTGTCTTAGACAAAGTTTGGAAAGACTGGGAAGCTTTTGCCTCCTATGCCTTTAACAAATCCCACTCCACGTGCTACGCGTGGATAGCCTACCAAACGGCCTACCTCAAAGCCAACTACCCGGCCGAGTACATGGCCGCGGTACTCACCAACAACATGGACGACATCAAGCAGGTGACCTTTTTTATGGAGGAAGCCCGCCGCATACGCATTCCGGTGTTGGGACCCGATGTCAATGAATCGATTTTGCCGTTTGCCGTCAATACCCAAGGAGCCATTCGCTTTGGACTGGGAGGCATGCGTGGCGTGGGCGAGGGAGCAGTAGACCATTTGGTGAAGATTCGTACCGAAGGCGGGCCGTTTATGACCTTATTCGACTTGGTTAAACGCGTGGATTTGCGCACCATCAACAAAGGCACCATGGAAGCCCTCGCAGGCGGCGGTGCGCTCGACGGACTGGCAGGCACCCACCGCGGCCACTTCTTTTTCGAAGAAGACGGAAAGCCGTATTTGGAAAAAGTCCGCCGCTACGGCCAAAATTTCCAAGACGATGCCGGCAGCAGCCAGGCTTCCCTTTTCGGAGAAGCCAGCAATGCCGTTTTGGAAGAACCCGCGGTCCCGGATGTTCCCCAGCCCAATCCTCTGTTGGTATTGAAGCGGGAGAAAGAAATCAACGGCGTTTACATTTCTGCCCATCCATTGGACCAGTTCCGGTACGAAATGAAGCATTTCGTAAAGAACCAAGCCGAGGAACTGAAGCAATTGGACGCTTTTGTGAACGGCTCGGGATTCCGGGACTTTACCGTTGCCGGCATGGTACAACAAGCGGTATCGCGCATGACCAAGTCCGGACGCGAAATGGGATCTTTTGTTCTGGAAGACAAAGAAGGCGCGGTGGAAATGGTGTTGTTTGGGGAGGATTACCTGAAATTCAAACATTTGATCGCAAACGACCAGTTGCTTTTGATTCGGGGCCGGGTCCAGAAACCCAGCTGGGGAGGCAAGGATGGCGCTCCCGAACGCTACATGATCCAAATCTTGGAAATCAAGCTCTTAGCAGATGTGCTGCGTTCTGCCCAAAAATTGGAAGTAACGCTTGATTTGGAGCACATGACCCCCGCGGCTGTAGGGCGTATACAGCAAGCATTTGCAGCTCACCCGGGAGACAAACGCGTGTCCTTTGCCATCCGGGAAGGGGAGCAAGGAATAAAAATTATCGGCAAAAGCCGCAACACGCGGGTTCAATTGGAACAACCTTTGTTGTTGGAGTTGGAGTCCATCGTGGGCGAACAATCCCTGAAATTGAGTGCAGGATGAACGTAACTAAAACCCATTTTCGGAACGCCTTGGGCGTGGTCCTTTTTTTGCTCGTCGGGATATCGACCGTGTGGGGGCAGGCCAGCAATGCCGTGGATGCCCAAGGTAAAAAGCACGGAACCTGGGTAAAGTACTACGATGGGGGCAAAGTGATGCGCTACCAAGGGCAATTCCAGCACGGAGTTCCGGTAGGTTCTTGGCTGTACCTGCATGCCAACGGCCAGAAAATGGCCGAAATGAAATACCGCGAAGCAACGGGGGTTTGCAAGGCAACGGAATACGCCGAAGACGGTAAAAAATTGGCCACAGGTCTCTATTCGGCTCCCAATCAGAAAGACAGTACGTGGACGTATTTCCGGCCCGAGGGAACCCTTCTTTCCAGAGAACACTACGAAAAAGGTACGTCTGTTGGCACTTGGAACACCTACCACCCCAACGGGAAAGTGGCCGATGAATACCACTATGCCAATGGCGTAAAACAAGGAAATTTTGCTTCCTACACCGAAGACGGCAAGGTGCGGATGCGCGGCAGCTACGCCAACGGCACCTTGGACGGCTGGTTGGAATCTTTTGATGCCAACGGAAAGCTTAAGTTCAAGGGGAAGTACGCAAAAGGTTTAAAAATAGACACCTGGATGTACTTTGAGGACGGAAGAACCGTCCGCATGGAAACCTACAAAGGCGGTCGGCTCATCAAAACCGAGAACCGCTGATGGCCCGTGTGGTGGTGGGACTTTCCGGTGGGGTAGACAGTTCCTTGGCTGCTGCACTTCTTGTGGAGCAAGGCCACGAAGTCATTGGGCTATTCATGCGCAACTGGAACGACGCATCGGTCACCCTGGAAGCCGAGTGTCCCTGGATCGAAGATTCCAACGACGCCTTGCTGGTGGCCGAACACTTGGGTATTCCATTTCAAGTCATGGACCTCAGCGGACCCTACAAAGAGCGCATTGTAGACACCATGTTTGCCGAATACCAAGCCGGCCGGACTCCCAATCCCGACGTCTTGTGCAACCGCGAGATCAAGTTCGATTTGTTTCTAGACGCCGCACTCCGCTTGGGCGCGGACTACGTCGCCACGGGGCACTATGCCCGGCGGGAGGAAGCAGAAAACGGCGAAATCCGCTTGCTTGCAGGGGCAGATCCCAACAAAGACCAAAGTTATTTTCTCTGCCAGCTGAACCAATCCCAGCTCCAGAAGGCCCTTTTCCCGATTGGGGAGATTTTAAAACCCGACGTAAGGCGCATGGCCGAGGAGCGGGGAATCCCCACGGCTGCCAAAAAAGATTCCCAAGGGTTGTGTTTCATCGGAAAAGTGCGTCTCCCGGACTTTTTGCAGCAGCAACTCGCTGTAAAGCCCGGTAAAATTGTCGAAATGTCCCGGAACTGGGAAGGGTTTTCGAATCCTGTTTTGGGGGAGAAATGGCCCTTGCACCCCCATCTAGGAACCGAAGTGGGGGACCATGCAGGAGCCCATTTCTTTACCGTGGGCCAGCGAAAAGGCTTGCTGGTAGGGGGGAAGCCCCTTCCGCTCTTTGTGTTGGCCACAGACACCGAAGCCAATGTGGTTTACGTGGGCCAGGGCGAGGACCATCCCGGCCTGTACCGTCCGTCGGTGCGCATTGCTGCCCCGGACGTTCACTGGGTTCGTCCCTCCAAATCCTTGCAACCGGGAGAATCGGTGCACCTGTTGGTTCGGATTCGGTACCGCCAACCGCTGCAGGAAGCTCGCCTCACAGCCTTGGAAAACGGCGACCTCCGCATCGACTTTGACACGCCTCAAAAAGCCGTAGCGGCAGGACAATTCGCCGCTTGGTACAGCGAAGACGAACTTTTGGGTTCCGGCACCATGGCGGGATAAGGGGTTTTCCTTCCAGCCGGGTTGGTTTATCTTTAGCAAACTTTCACTTTTATTTACTTCCTATGCGCGCAAAAAGATCCTTCCTCTTTTTCTTGGCTATCGGTAGCTACTTGGCAGGAACCGTAAGGGGGAGTGCCCAGCACCTGCTGCTAGAAACGACTGCGTCTAGCGAATCGACCGCCTACACGTGGTTGTTTTTTCATCCCAACGAAGAACGCGTCATGTTGCCGGTGGCGCTAGGAACCAAGGCCTTGGAGCGTCGGTTCAAAGCCGCATTGCCCCTCGCAGCCTCCGATTACCCCGTGCATCCGGCCGATATCGCGGCCGTTCGGTCCATGGGGTACCGTGTGGTAGGCACCTCCCGCTTGCTCAACGCCGTTGTGGTGGAAGGGGCAGCGGTGTTGCCTTTGCCTGCGAACATCCGGACCGCACGCGCGCTGAAGCCCACACACCTGACGTCCGCGCCCGTTGGGTTGGACGCGTCCGACGAAGGCTTGACTGCTTACCAGTATGCCAACGGGGACAACGCCATTGCCCAAATCAACGGAAAAGGCCTGCACGACCAGTTTTACGAAGGCCAAGGCATGCTGATTGCCGTCCTGGACGGAGGATTTCGCGACGTGGACAAATTTGGAGCATTCACCCGGTTGCGCAACGAAAACCGGCTGTTGTTCACCAAAGATTTGGTCCAAAACGACGATTCGGTGTACGAAGACAGCTACCACGGCACAGCGGTTTTGAGCACCATGGCCCCCGATCTGGACGGCATCCACGTCGGCACGGCCCCCAAGGCCTCCTACGCGTTGTTCAAAACGGAAAATGTGTATTCCGAAACGCCCTTGGAAGAGTTGTTCTGGATCCGGGGCGCCGAAATGGCCGACAGCATCGGGGCCGACGTTTTGAATACCTCTTTGGGGTACAGCACCTTTGACGATCCGGCAGACAACCACACCTACGCGGATATGGACGGACGCACCACGCCTATCAGCTTGGCGGCGGTGGCCTTGGCCCGCAGCGGCCTGCTGCTCGTAGTTTCCGCTGGTAACGAAGGGTCAGGCACATGGAAATACATCACCGCTCCAGCCGACGCAGATAGCGTTTTAACGGTAGGTGCAGTAAATGTTTTGGGAGCCAAAGCAGGATTTAGCAGCCAAGGACCAACATCCGACGGGCGCATCAAACCGGATGTTATGGCTTTGGGGCAGGGCTGTGGCATCATCAACAGCGGTGGCGTGCCGGGTACCGCCAACGGCACCAGTTTCAGCGGCCCCGTGATGGCGGGTATGATGGCCTGTTTGTGGCAAAAGCACCCCAACCGCAGTGCGCAAGACTTGTTGTTTTCTATTCGTCTAACGGCCTCGCAGGGCCTTATACCGGATACGCTCTACGGCCATGGCATCCCCGATTTTGACCTCGCAAGCACCGTTTTGGGCCAAGAAGAGATGGGAACGCTGCAATCTCAGGTTTGGGCTACCCCTTCGGGATGGCATGGGGAACTGCCCACCGCGGCAAGCGGGTGGGCCTATGCCAGCGCCGTAGGGGTAGATGGTCGGCTCCTGGGCCATTGGAACCTGCGTGTGGAGCAAGGTCGTTGGGAGATTGACGAATCGTGGCCTGAGGGCTCTCCCGAGAAGATTTTTTGGCGCATTCGTTTTGACAACCGCACCTGGACCGGCACAGCGTTGAGCCGATAAAGAAAAGGTCCGCCGAATCGACTATTTAACCCGGGCGTCGTACGTGGCTCCCATGCTTGGGGCGTCGCCCATATATTTGGCCATCATGCTCTTTTTGACCATGTTAAAAACGGCCATGTGAACATCTTCTGCAACTTCCATGTCTGCCGCATCGGAATGAACGTGCACATCCACCAATTCGGCCAATTTTCCACCGGAATACCCGGTTAACCCGGCTGTTATCGCCCCGTTGGCCTTGGCCCATTCGATGGCGCGCAAGACATTTTTGCTGTTGCCGCTGCCGCTGATTCCGATGACCAAATCGCCGGGCTGCACGAAATTCTTGAGGGGCTCTTCAAAAATGGCGTCCCAACCGATGTCGTTCGCAATGGCCATCAGGGAAGGCAAATTGTCGTTCAGGCAGATCATTTTGAAGCGACGGTCCAAGCCGTAGGAGGCTCCTTTCAAGAAGTCTCCAGCGGCATGCGAAGCGCTGGCCCCAGACCCGCCATTCCCCATGGTGTAGATGGTGTTCCCCCCTTCGTAGGCGGTGGAGAAAGCGTCGGCCAACCGCTGTACGGCGTCCATGTCCAATTTGGAAAGGGTGGTGAGCAGCAGGTCGCGGTATTCGGCAGGTTGCATGGGGATCGATTTAAGGACAGGGGGCATTTCCCCGGTGTCTTACAAAGTTACCGGTAATTTTTGGAATCCGACGGTACCTTCCAGCCAAGGAATTCCCGATTCCCAGGCCGGTAGGGGGCAACACAGAAACTGCGATTTAGCCCCGATGGGGGTCTGCGTAAAGGATTTTGGACCCTTCGGTTTCCAAGGCAAAGGGGAAAAGTCGGACCGAATGCAGGGCGCGGATCAGGCGCTCGTGGTGGGTAGGGGGGCAGGCAAAAAGCAAGAATCCGCCGCCGCCGGCCCCCAGGAGTTTGCCTCCGGTGGCACCGTTTTGAAGGGCTGTGGCGTAGGCCTCCTGCAAAAACCCATTGGTAATGCCTGACGCCAGCGACTGCTTCAATTGCCAGTTTTCGTGCAGCAGGGCGCCCATCTCGTTCCAACGTCCGTGCTGGAGGGCAACTGCAAAAGGATCCACCAGATCTACCATGCGGTCCAATACCTGCTGCTTGTCTTCCTCGGAAGCGGTGCGCTTGGACTGCTCCGCTAAGATGGCAGATGCAGACCGCTGGTCCCCGGTGTAGAACAAGAGGAGGTGGGATTCCAACTCGTGCCGACCTTCCGAAGAAAGGGCAATGGGCTCTGCTTGGACAGTGCCGTCGGGCAGAAAACGGAAAATATTTAGTCCCCCATACGCCGCAGCGTACTGGTCTTGTTTGCCAATGGGTTCCTTCAAATCGTCCAGTTCGACCTGGCAAGCGGCTTGCGCAAGGTGCGCCTTGGTGGCTTCGTCACCCCGACCCAGCTGGGCCAAAACATTGTGAAGCAGCCCAACCGTAA
>JBILEM010000051.1:0-8072 GCA_044352085.1 Schleiferiaceae bacterium | reverse complement strand
TTCAAAGAACGAAGGGCCGCCTCGCAAGAGGCGGCCCTTTTTTTTGGAACGAATTCAGAAGGGGAGGTGCAGATGTGGTTTTGGGGCGTGACCCCCCGGCTCTACTTCCCCGTGTATTTCGGATTGACCGTTCGGGTAATGAAGTCGCGCTCGGCATTCCAGCCCCGGGCGGGGGAATATTCGCGTCCGTAGAAAATAATTTGCAGATGGAGTTTGTTCCACCGGTCTTCGGGGAAAAGGCGCTTGGCGTCTCGCTCGGTTTGTTCGACGCTCTTGCCGTTGGTGAGTTTCCAGCGCGTGAGCAAACGGTGGATGTGGGTATCCACCGGAAAAGCAGGAAATCCAAAGGCCTGGCTCATGACCACCGAGGCGGTTTTGTGGCCCACCGAGGGCATCGCCTCCAGGGCTTCGAAGGACGCCGGCACCTGACCGCCGTGGAGGGTCATGATTTGTTCCGACAACCCTTGGAGTCCTTTCGATTTCATGGGGGTGAGTCCTACGGGACGAATGAGCTGTGCAATTTCTTCCACGGAAAGGGCGGCCATCGCCGCAGGCGTGGCGGCCCGGGCAAACAGAGTCGGCGTCACCTCGTTGACGCGGGCGTCGGTGCATTGCGCAGACAAGACGACGGCCACCAGCAATGTGAAGGGGTCGCTGTGGTTCAACGGAATGGGGGTCTCCGGATAGAGCCGTTCCAATTCGTCTTGGATGTACCGGACCGCGTCGGATTTTTTCATGCCGCAAAGGTAGCCGTGAACCCAATCGGCCGTTCCTTTGTTAAACAACGAGTAGGATTCCCTGCTTTTTTTAGAAATCAAGCCATGACCCATTTAAAGCCCGGCGATTCCGCCCCTGACTTCCGTGCAATCGACCAGAACGACGCGCCCCTCGGCTTGTCCGACTTTGCAGGCAAGCGTTTGGTCCTGTATTTCTACCCCAAAGACGACACCCCCGGTTGCACCGCTGAGGCCTGCAGTTTCCGCGACTCGTACCAGGAATTGCTGGACGCTGGATTTTCCATTTTGGGGGTTTCGGTGGACTCCACCAAGGCCCACCAAAAGTTCATTGCCAAGTACAACCTGCCCTTCTCGCTTTTGTCCGACGTCGAAAAGTCGGTCGTTCAGGCCTACGGCGTCTGGGGTAAGAAGAAGTTTATGGGCCGCGAATACGACGGAATTCACCGGGTTACCTTCGTTGTTGACGGTTCCGGAACCATCGAACGCGTGATTACCGACGTGGACACCAAAGCGGCTGCCGCACAAATTTTGTCCGATAGCCGTAGTTAAATGTTTATCATTGGGTAGGGCCAAAACCTTGCCCTATTTTTGTTCACGCCTGGAGCCGATTCCAGGCGTGTCTTTTTAACCTCCTTTAAAACTGCATTGCCATGAGCAACGACAAAGAAGCCAAATTGAAAGCCCTCAAGCTGACCATGGAAAAACTGGACAAGACCTACGGGAAGGGTGCTGTCATGCGCATGGGCGATAAGGCAGTAGAGGAAGTAGAAGTCATTCCATCGGGTTCCTTGGGCGTGGACATTGCATTGGGAATAGGCGGGTATCCCCGGGGCCGCGTGATCGAAATTTACGGTCCCGAATCTTCCGGTAAAACCACGCTGACCTTGCATGCCATTGCCGAGGTTCAAAAAATGGGCGGCATAGCCGCCTTCATTGACGCGGAACATGCTTTTGACCGCGGTTACGCAGAAAAGTTGGGTGTAAACACCGAAGAATTGATTATTTCGCAGCCGGACAACGGCGAACAAGCCTTGGAAATTGCGGACAATTTGATCCGATCCGGCGCCATCGATTTGGTGGTCATTGACTCCGTTGCCGCTTTGACTCCCAAAGCCGAAATTGAAGGAGAAATGGGCGAGTCCAAAGTAGGATTGCACGCCCGTCTGATGTCTCAGGCGCTGCGTAAATTGACCGCCACCATCTCCAAAACCAACTGCACCTGTTTCTTTATCAACCAGCTGCGGGAGAAAATCGGCGTCATGTTTGGCAATCCAGAAACCACGACCGGTGGTAACGCCTTGAAATTTTATGCATCCGTTCGGATTGATATCCGTCGTTCTACCCAGATCAAAGACGGAGACGAGGCCGTGGGCAACCGCATTCGCGTGAAGGTGGTGAAGAACAAGGTCGCTCCTCCTTTCCGTTCTGCGGAATTCGACATTTACTACGGAGAGGGCATCTCCAAGGCCGGTGAATTGATCGACCTCGGTGTGCTTCACGGAATTATAAACAAAAGCGGTAGCTGGTTCAGCTACGGGGACACCAAGTTGGGCCAAGGCCGGGACGCGGTGCGCCAGTTGTTGAAAGACAACCAAGAATTGGCCGATGAGTTGGAAGTTAAGATTTCAGAGATACTGCGTGGTTAAGCATCTACTTTGGGCCGTAGCGGCGGGGGTTGTCCTGGCGTGCACACCGAAGACTCCAGAAGAAGAAGCCGCCAAGAAACAAACTCCTTTGGACTCGGTTTCTGCATTTTTGCAGGACAATCCGAACAACACCGATGCCCTGGCGTTTCGGGCAGGGCTGTATTTGGAGCAAAAGAACCTGCCCTACGCCAAGGCGGACATGGAAGCGGTTTTGGAACTGGATTCCAACCACGTCGAAGGGTTGTTGCGCAAGGGTGAGGTGTACTTTATTGGCAACCAGACCCGGATATCCAAGGAGGCCTGGGAGCGGTGCATCCAAGTAGATCCGGACAACATTCCCTGTCGTTTGAAATTGGCCGAGTTGTATTCCATCGTCCAAGATTACGACCGGTGCATCTCCTTCGCCGACGCGGTGATTGAGCGCGACGACCAGAATGCCATGGCCTACTACATCAAAGGTTTGGCCTTGCGGGACAAAAAGGGAGATACCACCTTGGCGTTGAAATACATTCAAAAATCCATTGATCTCAATCCCGCCTTTGTTCCAGCTCTGGACATGGCCGGTGTTTTACACATGGGGTTGGGTTCCGGATTGGCCGGAGGATATTTTCAGCGGGTCATCGACCAAGATCCCAATAATGCCAAGGCCTACTACAATTTGGGCATGTTTCACTTGGCCAGCAAAGACTACAATCCAGCCATTGCGGCCTTTACCAGTTGCGGTCAGCTCAATCCCAACGATCCCGAGCCCTTTTTTAATCTAGGATATATTCATTTGGAGTTGAATATGTTAACAGAGGCGAGGTCCTATTTTGGCCAAAGCATTCGGGCCCAAGAAGTTAATTTCAGGGCCTACTACGGTCGGGCTTTTGCTGCGGAACGTGGCGGGGATTTGACCAATGCGGAAAAAGATTTTCGCAAGGCGCTCGAATACAACCCTTCCCACGCACCGTCTAGAGAGGGCCTAAAGCGCATTTTGCAGGAAAAGTCCAGAATGAAATGGGATTAGAACCGAAGGCGCTGCGCAAGGAGCACGTGATGGAAATGCACGGGCACCGTCGAGTGGACCCGTATTTCTGGATGAACGACCGCGAGAATCCGGAGGTCATTTCCCACTTAGAAGCCGAAAACGCCTACCGGAAATCCGGCATGGAACCGGTTAACGCTCTGGAGGAGACCTTGTACCAAGAAATGGTCGGTCGGATTCCGCAAGTGGACGAAAGCGTTCCCGTTCTGCGGGAGGGCTATTGGTACTATACCCGCTACGAGGAGGGGAAGGAGTACCCTTTGCACTGCCGAAAGCGCGACCAGTCGGGTGACCCCGTTGGTCAGGAGGAATTGCTCCTGGATGTCAATGTACTGGCAGAAGGGCATGCCTACTGCCAAGTCAGTGGGTTGTTTCTCTCTCCGGATCACCAGGAAATGGTCTATGGCGTGGACTTTGTGAGCCGACGTCGATATGACCTGTTTCGGGTGCGGCTGGGCGAGCAAACGCCTCCCGTTCTGGTAGCCGAAGGCACAGCCGGTTCTGCCGCGTGGTCTGCCTGCGGCAATTATCTTTTTTATCCCACCAAAGACGACCAGACCTTGCGTGTGGACCGGATTTGGCGGTTGGACCTGCGTTCCGTCGGAGCCTTGCCCGACATGCTTTTTCACGAATTGGACGAGGCATTTTCCTGCACCGTGTACCGGACCAAGAGCAAGAAATTCTTGGCGATTGCCACGGGTAGCAGCACTTCCGACGAGATGCACATCTTGCCCGCTGATCAACCTTTGGGCGAGTGGACTTGTTTCCAGCCCCGCCAGGCCCAATTGGAGTATGGTGCTGCTCACTACCAAGACCGGTGGTACATCCGCACCAATGCCCATGGCGCGGAGAATTTCCAATTGATGGAATGCCCCGAAGTCCAAACAACCCTGGAAAACTGGAAAGTAGTCGTTCCGCACCGGCCCGACGTCCTTCTGGAAGGTATGGAGCTGTTTGCCGACTACTTGGTTTTGGAAGAACGCTTCAACGGACTGACGCGGATCGTCATAAAACCCTGGGATTCGACCGTGCCCGAGCACGAGGTGGCGTTCCAGGATGCCGCCTACACCGCTTACGTGGGGTCCAACCCTGAATACCAATCCGATTGGCTGCGCATGGGTTACACCTCGTTGGTGCAGCCCAGCCAGGTCTTTGATTACCACATGGCTACCAGAGAGCGCCGCATCCGCAAAGTGCAGCAGGTGGTGGGCGGATACACACCGGGGGGCTACGAAACCGACCGGCTTTGGGCCTCGGCCACGGACGGAACCCAAATCCCCATTTCCGTGGTCCGTCCGGCAGGAACAACCGGACCCATTCCGTTTTTGGTCTACGGCTACGGATCCTACGGCTATTCCTTGGATCCGGCCTTTTCGTCGGCTCGGCTGAGCTGGTTGGACCGCGGTTGCGGATTTGCTATGGTTCACATCCGGGGCGGGCAAGAAATGGGCCGTCCTTGGTACGACCGCGGCAAGATGGAGCACAAAATGAACACGTTCACCGACTTCGTTGCATGCTCAGAGCATCTTGTAGCGGCTGAGTGGGCCGACGCAAAGCGGTTGTATGCCATGGGCGGTAGCGCCGGTGGACTGCTCATGGGTGCGGTCATCCAATTGCGTCCGGAAATGTTCAAGGGCGTGGTGGCCGCCGTTCCCTTTGTGGACGTGGTGACTACCATGCTGGACGACTCCATTCCCTTGACCACAGGAGAGTACGAGGAGTGGGGCAACCCCAACGAACCCGATGCCTACCACCGCATGCTGTCGTATTCGCCTTACGACCAGGTAAGCGCCATGGATTATCCGGCGCTGTTGGTAACCACCGGACTTCACGATAGCCAAGTTCAGTATTGGGAGCCTGCCAAATGGGTGGCCAAAATTCGGGCCATGCGCACCAACCGCAATCCTGTGTTCTTGCATTGCGACATGGAAACCGGCCACGGCGGTGCGTCGGGCCGCTTTCAAGCCTACCGGGACGTCGCAATGGAATATGCCTTCTTGTTGGGACTGGACCAGGGACTTTTGACTTCGGAAGTCCAGTAAGACCCCGTCTTTGTCGTTAGGGAGCCGACACGGTCAGCCGTGCTGCGTGTTTTCCCATTCTTCAATGGCCGCGGCCGTGCGGGCGGTAGCGCCCGCCTGGTGAGAAATCCAGTCCTGTACTCCTTTGGGCGGTGTTTTTTGCCAGTCGCTCCAGCACTCAGCCAAGGACAAGGAGTCCTGCGCCAGGTGTAAAATGCCGGCTTGTGCGGCGGAGGCTGCGTCGGGCCTATTTCGGCTTCCTTCTAAGGCAATTGCGGTGGGCACACCCCACGCCAAGGGTTCCAAGAAATTGTGCTGGCCTTGCGATCGGCCGCCGCCTACGTAGGCAAAGGTGGCCAATCCGTACAAATCGAACAGCACCCCTACAGCGTCAACGAGGAGCGCCCGGGCATTTTCGGGGTGGGCCGGGGGTAGGTCGGTCAGACACGTGGACCACCGGATGTGGGGGACGGGAAGTTTGCCTTCCCAAAATTGAAGCGAAGACTCCGAAACGGAATGCGGAACCAGGACCCACTTGTACTCGGGGAATCGAGCCAGGAGGGGAAGAACCAAGGGAGCATCTTCGGGCCAAAGGGATCCCAGCACGACCAAACCGCGGGCGTCGTTGAAAGCGTCAAAAGGAGCGGGCCAAGAAAGTTTTTCTGCGCCAGAAGCCGATTGGGCTCGGAGCAGGACGTTGTCGAACCGGGTATCGCCGACGCACAGGGCAGGCAGCTTAGTTTGGGAAAAACGTGCAGCGTCGGAGGGGTTCTGCACCGTTAGGAGGGACGCCGAACGCCACAGGGATTTGCTCCAACGCAGCGATGGGCTCCAACGCGCATTGAGTACGCCCCAGGGAATGCCTTCTGCGCGGCACCCAGCCACCAAAGCCGGCCAAACGTCGTACTGCACCAGAAGCAACCAGCGGGGCCGGGTGCGTTCCAAAAATGCCCGCACCTCCGTGGGGGTGTCCCAAGGAAGAGGGGCCGACCGAAGCTGGGGGGTGTTTGGAAGGGAGGCGTGGCGACCGCTCGGCGAGAAGAACGTGACCAGGAGTCGTCGGTCGGGATGGGCGGCCAGGTAGTTTAGAGCGACGGGTCGAACGGTTTCCCACTCGCCGTGGGAAGCGCAGTGTATCCAGCCGTCAAAGGGGCCTTCGGGCCAGTCGGGACGGTCTCGGTAGCGCAGGAGTTCGCCTGCCCGGCGGTGTCCGACGGCAGCTGCAACCTGAACGGCACTCCGGAAGAGCCGCCCGACCCAGGGAGCAAGCAAAGTGTCAATCGACATAGAACCGAGGTCCTTCGGAAGGCGTAGCTGCTCGCAAAATATTCAGGTTCCAGAGCGCACGTATGCCCACCTGGTAATCCCATTTGGCCTGGGTGTCCGGCAGGCGCGTGTCGTAGTTGAATCCGCGTTGGGGGAGCATGTAGGCCTGTTGAAATTCCAGCGCCACGGACCAGCCGAATTCCCCGGACCGGGCCTGGTGCACGTAGCCGACGCTTTGGATACCGTAGGTGCCCCGGTGAAGCCGGTCCAAGCCGTAGCGGTAGGGGGTGTAAACCATCGGCACCCCGCCGCTTGGGTTGAAAAAATGGATGCGGTGCTGCATCCATCCGCCGCCCAGCCGCAGGTCCAAGCCCGAGCCCGGTTTGGAACCAAGTACCGGGACAATCCGTCCGACTTGCCCTCCGATTTGGGTCCCCCGTCCTTCCGTCCGGACTTCGGCGTAACTCCCGCTCAGTCCCAAAATCTGGTTGTCTTCGGTGGTTAAAAATCCCAGCAAGGAGGAGTCGATTTTCACGCGCATGCCGTAGACCGACCGCACTTGAAGGCTCCACAGCCAGTCTTTGGAGGTTTTGAAACCCGGTTCCAGGTGCAAGGTGCCCCCGCCGGCGTAGGTTTTGGCCCAGGCGCCGATGGGTTGAAAGGTGCCCAGTCCAATTTGGATCAGGGCGCCGCGCAGCGGCGCCTGGTTGGCTGCTGGGCGCAGCATGCCGCCCGGAACCACCGTTCGTGGGGCCGGTTGGGACACTTGGGCCAGGGTCGGGGAGGGGGAAAAAGCCAACGCACAGAGGGCCATCGTTACCCACGCTCGTCCGCCCAAGGAGGACTCCGTTAGACCTCCGGCGAGGGGTCCGCAAGGCAAAGCAGAAAAGGGGAAAATTGACGCAGAACGTGGCATACGAAACAAAGGTAAAACATCCCAACCACCCGCGGGTGCCGTATCTTTGCTCCTTATACGCTTTTTGAAAACCATGCCTACCCAGCCCCCCCGTCCCTTGCAGATGGTCGACTTGATTCGGCAAGCAAACCGCTTGCAGCCTGCCCTCAACGAGGCCATGCAAGCCGTGCTGCAATCGGGGGCGTTTATTCAGGGTCCGGAAGTCAAAGCGTTTGCCCAGGAACTGGCCGCCCACGAAGGCGTTCGCCACGTAATCCCCTGTGCCAACGGCACCGACGCCCTGCAACTGGCCTTTATGGCCTTGGGGCTGACGCCCGGGGACGAGGTTTTGGTGCCGGTCTTTACCTACGTCGCTACGGCCGAGGTGATTGCCCTGTTGGGGCTCACTCCCGTGATGGTGGACGTGGACCCCGAAACGTTTTTGCTGCAGCCGGCCGCCGTGGAAGCGGCCATCACGCC
>JBILEM010000050.1:0-8264 GCA_044352085.1 Schleiferiaceae bacterium | reverse complement strand
TCACACGGCCTGTAGCCGCGTCGTAGCCGGGCAAGTAACTCCCTGCAAGCAGCACCCGGGCTTTGGTGGCGCGGGATTCGTGTTCCAGAAGCTCCACGGTGTCGCCCACCATGGCAGGTTGCGACGCACAGTAGTTTTGAAAATCAAGTTCCCCCAGAGGAATGAGCTGGGAACGCAGCAGCCACCCTTCGTACCCGTCGTGCGCAAGCCGAACTTTGCTCCATTCCTCTTCGTTCTCCAAAACGGTACAAGCCTCCCCAAAGAGCATTTGGTTCACCATTTCCGAACGGTGACGCGGTTCGCTCCGTAGGGGAACCGCACTCAAAGGGCAAAGGGCGTGGACCATCCCTTGGGCTATTTCCGTTTCAAAAAACCGTTACGCAATGCGTTCCAAGACCAAGCCAGACGCGCCCCCTCCACCGTTGCAGAGACCCGCTGCTCCGTACCGGGCGTTTTTCTGCTGGAGGACGTGCAACAAGGTGACCAAAATCCGGGCGCCACTGGCTCCCAGAGGATGGCCCAAGGAAACGGCACCGCCGTTCACGTTGCAGCGATCGGCTGAAATGCCCATCAAATCCATGTTTGCCAATCCCACAACGGAGAAAGCCTCGTTCAATTCGTAGTATTCGATGTCCGCCATGCTCAGTCCGGCTTTTTGAACGGCCTTGGGCACAGCAAGGGCAGGAGCGGTCGTGAACCAATCGGGCTCTTGGGCTGCGTCGGCAAACCCTTTGATCACCGCCAACGGTTTTAGGCCTAGGGCATCGGCTTTTTCCCGGCTCATCAACACCAAGGCAGCTGCGCCGTCGTTCAAGGTAGACGCATTGGCTGCGGTAACGGTGCCGTCCTTCTGGAAAACAGGGCGGAGGGTAGGGATTTTGCTAAAGTCGACGGACGTGAATTCCTCGTCCTGTTTTACCCAAACTTCATTTCCTTTTCGGTCCTTCACAGCCACCGGTACTACTTCGGCCTCAAAACGGCCGTTGCTCCAGGCGTCTGCACTGCGCTCGTAGCTTTGGATAGCGAAGGCATCTTGCTGTTCGCGGGTGTACTTTTTTTCGGTGGCGCACAATTCGGCGCAAACTCCCATGTGATTCTGGTCGTACACGTTGGTGAGACCGTCCTTGACCAAACCATCGACCAAGGAGATGTTGCCCAGCTTGACGCCGGTTCTGCCGGTGGGCAAGTAATGCGGCACCTGGGACATGTTTTCCATGCCTCCGGCCACCACAACCGAAGCGTCTCCTGCTGCAATGGCTTGGGCACCGAGCATCACGGCCTTCATGCCCGACGCACACACTTTGTTGACCGTGGTACACGGGGTGTTTTTGCCCAATCCTGCGCCCAAGGCGGCTTGACGTGCAGGGGCTTGGCCCAGATTGGCTTGCAGTACGCAACCCATCAACACCTCGTCCACCTCGTTGGGGGAAATTCCAGCGCGCTCTACCGCAGCGCGAATGGCCCATGCACCCAATTCAGGCGCGGGCACAGTAGACAGAGCACCTCCAAAGCTTCCCATGGGGGTTCTAACGGCAGAAACGACAACGACTTCTTTCATTTTCACGTGGCTTTTATTTCGACTAGGGTCGACGCGAAGGTACGACGTCGGCTTTATTTCTTAATTGTCGAAATCGGTGTATATTTGCACTCCCGCAGCGATTTTTGCGGGCTGAAGTCAGTCCTTCGGAGCGATTTTGGTGAGGTGGGTGAGAGGCTGAAACCACCAGTTTGCTAAACTGACGTACGCGCAAGTGTACCGCGGGTTCGAATCCCGCCCTCACCGCCAGAAAGACGAAGCCCGCAGCGAAAGCTGCGGGTTTTTTTCGTTTTCGGAACGAGCGAAGTTTACTTCGGTGAGCTCCAAAAACGAAAAAAACGCCGGTGCGAAGCAACGGCGGGTTTCGGCTTCTGAAGCCTCCCCCTCAACGGGATCAGCGAAGCCCCTCCCTCCGGGATCGCCGAAGCTAATCCCGCCCTCAACGCAAAGTTATATCCGTTCCGGCCGGGGCCGCTTCATCAAGAAGCGCCAAACAATCCATGCCAAAGCCGAATTGAATAGATAGAAAACGTACTTCGCCACGTAGGCAATGTTTCCAAAATGCCAATTTTGGACCAACTTCAGAACATTGTACACCTGCCAAAAAAACCACGAGTCGGCATACAGGGCCGGCGTATTGAACAAGCCGGAAAAAGCCAACCCCGTGATGGCGGAGGTCAAGAGGAATTTAGAAAAATCCTCCATTGCGAGGGGAGACGCCCAGAAATTTGAATAGCCCGCGTAATTCAAGACCGTTCCCAGTACAACAGCTAACACGATGTTGCGAAAATAACGAGCGTTGATAGGGGAGGGCGTACGGTCTTTCCGACGGCTCCAGTACCACACACTTACCGCGTTGCCCAGGAAGGTGATAGGGTAGGTGAGAAAGGCCGCCTTGTTTCCCAGGGCGTAGTCCACAAAGGCCGAGTTCACAGTGGCCGCCAGCCCGATGGCATTCCCCACGTTGTTTCTACGGGTCACAAATCGCGTGGCAAGCATGGAAACGGCCACCCCTACAGTGGAAAACCACCCAATGGGCCAGCCGTTGATCACCGTTTCGTGGTACCCCAACCCGATGGAAGAGGCAACCACAACGCCTACGCCTACAACATCCAGCCAAACGCTTTCCGATATCCGCTGCGCAACGCGCATCAAGGCATTTTGATCCATGGTAAAGTCCCACGAAGGTAGTCTAAACTGCGCAACCAGTAGGTTCCCGTGGGCAGGGTGTTCCAAGCGTCGCGCTCTTCCGCAAGACCTTGCCAAACCCGTTGGCCCCATGCATTTTGGAGTACCAAAACCTCTCCGGGACTCACACCCACCAATGCTGGCATACCGGAACTGGGATTCGGGGCCAAAGACCAGGCCAATCCCTCCGCCTCGTCCTGTCCCAGAGAAAGGGGAGTGCAATTGAGGTGGTGCGTCTGATGGTCCGCCGTGTCCAATACCCATCCAACGTCGCCGGCCTGCCGTGGGCTGTAATGGAAATAAAAGAGCATCATTTCGTCCGACGTCCCTTCCCCAGCAACCACGGTTTGCGGCGGAAAATTCGGATTGCGGGGATTGTTGAAGGTGTTGTCGTACGTGCCTTTTCCGCGCAGTTTGGTCCCGGTGGGAAGCACAATGGCCTGCTTAAAGGGATAGGTCATTTGCCAGTGGAAATCCCATTTTGGGATGTGAATCAAGGGAACCGAATCCCCGTTGGGCAATTCGGCCCAGGCGGACAATGACGTGCACACCAAATGGGCATGCGGCGTCGCGCCAAACAAGGTTACCGGTGCTTGCAACGTATACACGGCGCGAAAGGTTTTGACCTGATTTGCGGGAATAACCAAGGGCCCGTTGGTCAGGCTCTGTTGGTGGTTCAGCGGCGATTGAATAAAGAGGGGACGCTGAGGCGTGGGAGAGAGTTTGACCCGCAACGACGTCGAATCTTGTTGCCCCGAAGCACTTTGCGGGTAATGTACCTGCAAAACATAGCATCCTTGCCCTTGAACCGAAAAACCGGTGGTGGGCGGGGTAAAGTAGGCCTCTTGCCCAGGAACCCAAGCCCCAATCAGTTTGCTTTGCGCGCTTCCGGTTCCGCCAAAGGAAGCGTATCCCGGGGCCGGGTCCGCAGCGTCTAACTGCAAGGGAGTGCCCGTGGGGTCGTAGAATACCAACACATGGTGCACAATTTGCCGGTTTCCGGGAACGACCTCCAGCCCCAACAACGTTTGCGCAAAAGCCGTTGGATTCGACACGGCAAAACACCGGTAAATGTCGGACGACGCCGCGGGAACGGTGTACGTGGGTATTGTCAACACAAGGTCGGGCTGCGCTATGGAAAATCCCGACGAAGGCAGGGGAGCAGGGGGCGCCAGCGTGGTGTCCCCCGGAGGCATTCCTTGGCTCACCCAGTCCACCAACATCTGTTTTTCCTGGGCAGAAAGTGCCGTGGATTGAGCCAAGTGCGGCTGACCTTCTCCCGCAGGCCAAGGAGGCATGTGGTTGCTTTGTACGGCCAACGAAACCCCAATTCCTTGTTTTTTTACTTGCGAATACGTCGACAACCCAAAGGGGGCAATCCCGCCTGCCCGGTGGCAACTGCCGCAATGCGAGTGCACAATGCAGGCAATGTCTGACTCCCACGTGGGAGTGGTTTGGGCAGACGCGCCTGCTTTTCCCAAAAGGATCAGCGCCAAAAAGATCACCTGCGCGGTGATCCTCGCATGCAATAAGAACCTAACATTTTTCAGGAAAGTGCAAATGGACATAGCAGAAAACCGGGGTTGGTGGAAAGGAGCGAGCCGATGTCGATACGAACAAATGTAAAGCAAGGTATAGAGCGAATCCCACTGGATTGGTTTAATTTTGCAGCCTTGCATTTTTGCACCAAAGGCATCACGCACCTTTGATCCGAAATGAACAGGTCCCGTAGCTCAGCTGGATAGAGCAACTGCCTTCTAAGCAGTCGGTCGCGCGTTCGAATCGCGCCGGGATCACACCGCTCTCTTTGGTTGGGTACCGTACGTTGTTTGGGGATTTTACACCCCACACCTTTAAAAAAGAAAACCGCCCCCGTTGCCGAGGGCGGTTGTCGGGAAGACAGGATTCGAACCTGCGACCCTCTGGTCCCAAACCAGATGCGCTACCACCTGCGCTACTTCCCGATTTCAATCGAGGGTGCAAATCTACGAAAATTTCCCGGAAGGTGTGATGTCCGGAGAACACGGACCCCTTGAGCACGAAGCTTTTCCGCTCAGACGATGGTCGGCAAATGTGTAAGTGCTTCAATTTATGATTATTAAGTTTAGACAAATGCAACTGTTTTTTTTTGCGCTGCAAACCCAATTCATTGGCTCATTATATCGCGTTTTTGTTTAATTTTCCACCCTATACAATCCCATGTATCATGAAAAATATTTACCTCTGGATCGCATCCCTTCTTCTGAGCGCAACAGGATTTGCTCAGGTAACCCTGAATACCACAATTGGGTCTACAGGTTACACAGGTTCCAATAGTTGCGGTACAGGCACCGCGGGGAATTGCTTCATCACGTTTGTGGTTCAGAATACCTCAACAGGGCCTATTCAGATTACCGAAGTAGGCCAGTGGACGACCACTGCCGCCAATGCCAACACCGTCCACTTGTATTCGAGTACGACCTCGTTGAGTGGAGCAATAACAGGTGCCTTCAGTCCGACTGCTCCACCCGCCGGCTGGAGCCTAGCCGCAACAGGAACCGTATCGGGTATTACGGCGACGGGCGTCAATCCCGTGCTTTCGGGTTTGAATATCGTTGTTCCCGGTGGATCTACCGTTCGGTTTGCTCTTTTGCCATCAGGAACGGTAAGTTATAGTGGATCTGCACCAGGGGCCGCGTCTCCCACTACGTTTTCTAGCAACGGAATCAATTTATTGGTGGGCGATGCTCAAATCGGAGGCTCGTACGTGGGCTACGGGGGCGTCAACAATCCGCGATTTTTCACCGGATCTGTATCCTTTGTCCCTTTGACACCCTGTGCCGGTGCCCCAACGGGCGGCACAGCGATCTCCACCGCTACTTCTGTTTGCCCCCTTCAAAACTTCACATTGAGTCTGAATGGTGCATCGTTGGCATCTGGGATTTCCTACCAGTGGGAATCCTCATCAACCGGAACAGGAAACTGGACACCGATAGCCGGGGCAACATTCGCAAGTTTGGTAACGTCGCAAACCGCTGATACCTACTACCGGTGCGCCGTTACATGTTCCAATTCGACCTTGACTTCGTATTCAACAACGGTTCAAGTAACAACGCTTCCCAACTTAGCAGCGGGCACCTACACCATCGGCACGGGAGGTACCTACCTCAACTTTACCCAAGCGTTCCAAGCGGCTTCATGCGGTGTGGCCGGGCCGGTTGTTTTCAACGTGCTTCCGGGTTCGGGTCCTTTTGTGGAACAAATCATCGTGGGACAAATCCCCGGCATGAGTTCCACCAACAGAATAACGGTAAACGGTAATGGAGCGCTCTTGACTTTTAAATCCTCCAACACCAACGAGCGCGCTGTTTTGAAATTGAACGGTACCGACTTCATCACCTTCAAGAACTTGTCGATTCGGGCACAAGGCAATGTCACCACCAATTTTGGTTTTGCCGTTCAGTTGATGAACGGTGCCGACAACGTCACCTTCAAAAACTGTCAAATTGCGTCAACGGATTCCTCCACTTCTTTGAATTTTTCGTCATTCGTATGTTCCAATACGGCTACGTCCGCTACCGGTGCGGGTACAGCTGCCTCCAATTTGTTGATCGATTCATGTACCATTATTGGAGGTTACTACGGTGTGACTTTAGGGGGCTCATCCGGCACCAAAGTAGGTCTTCCGATTAACAACATTGTGCGCAACACCCTGGTTAAGGATTTCTATTTGTACGGTATCTATGCCAGTGGTCAAAACAATTTGTTGGTCCGGAATAATGTGGTCAACCGGGCAAGTCGATTTGGAACCCAATCCACTTTTTATGGAATTTCCGTTCTTGGTCGTCAATTGGGTACGCGCATTGAATCAAACCGCATTCACGACCCCCACGGTTCCACAACAGCCGGTACATACAGCCAGTATGCCATTTACGCATCCTCTGCGAGTGGTGCGTTGAACCAACCGCTTGTAATTGCAAACAATGCGGCCTATAACTTCAATACGGTTGGTGGCTCAAGAGGCGGCTTGTATTTGTTTACAACGGATTCCGCGCGTGTTTACCACAACACCTTCAATTTCGACAACCAATTGGCCGCCAGTACATCGTTTATTTATGGATTGTATTTGAGCGGTGCGTGTACCGATTTCCAATTGCGCAATAACATTTTCAACATTACGGAAACCAGTACGGGTACGAAATATATGTTGTACTATGCCACAGCCAATGCCGTGGTGAATTCAAACAACAACGTGTACAACTTCACCGGGGCAGGCGGTACGGCGAATAATTTTGGATACCGCAACGCGGCCGCGGTTCCAACCATGACCGCTTGGACCACGGCTACAGGTCAAGATGCAGCTTCCATTATTGCAGATCCTCTTTTTATTAGTCCGACAACCGGTGATCTCACCCCCGGCTCGTCTGCCATTAACAACGCCGGCGCCAACGTTTTGTCTGTAGTGCCTACAGATATTAACAACAACCCGCGTATTGCCACCTCGGATCCAGGCGCTTTTGAGTACACGCCTGCAGGTTGCCCTACGCCTTTTGGATTGGCGGCATCCAACACGGGATCCACTACAACCAACTTGACATGGAACGGAACCAATGCCGGCTACGAAGTGCAGTGGGGACCTGTTGGTTTCACTCCTGGAACAGGAACGGTACTCAATACGGCAACCAACACGGCCGCCATTACCGGTTTGACTCCCTACACCCGTTACCACATGTATGTTCGGGGCACTTGTGTTTCCCAGAATTTGCCTCCTTCCATGTGGAACGGACCGGTAACAATACTCACGGCTATTGCTCCGGTTTGGGCAGAAAACTTCGCCCTTGGGTACGATCCTACGGTACAAGTTCCCAAGCCCATGGGCTGGTCTGAGCTTAATGGATTGTTGGCCAATCCAACCGCAATAGTAACGACAACTTCCGCTTGGATGGAAGACGGATGGTTGAATTCCGGTACTTCGGGTGCCGTGCGCAACCAGGTCCCAAACACCTCCAACAACACGTTCGGTTACACCATCACTCCGTCTATTGACTTGGGCACGGGCCCTCACAACTTTTTCTTGAAGTTCAACATGGCACTTACCGCTGCCAACGCCGCAGGAACTGCTGTGATGGGCAACGATGACTCCGTTATGGTGGTTATCTCCACCAATAATGGACAAACGTGGAACCGCAGCAATGCCATTGCCAAATGGCACAGGAATTCCGGTATTTCTAATACGGGCTCCACTTATTTCGTCCCTCTCAGCAGCTACACCGGTTTGGTGAAGTTGGCATTCTACATCGAAAGCACCGTCAACAGTGCTTCTCAAGGTGCGACCAACTATGATTTGTTTGTGGACGATGTAGAAATTACGAACGTAATCCCTGCTTGTCCGGATCCTGCGTTGTCCCGAACAACAACCCCCACATCCATTACCGTGACCAAATCTTATGTGGTAGGAACGGGATCAACCTTTGCAAAGTACTACTGGGGTCCTGCTGGATTCTTGAATTCAACAGGAGGCACTGGAGGAACCTATGGCAATTTCACAGGTTCCAACTTT